>PTKO01000019.1 GCA_002937775.1 Alphaproteobacteria bacterium MarineAlpha6_Bin4
TTCTTACAAAGTATAAAGAAGAAGAAAAAAAAGAAAAAAAAATAGGGCTTGTAGTGAAATGGATATCACGCGAAACTACGGATTTCGTATTGGGGGTTCAAATCCTCCCAGGCCCACCAAAAATCATTTTGTTACTTTATCTAGTGTTGAAATAATTTTTTTTGAAGATGGAGCAATCATAGATGAAAAATGACTTTCAAGTTTTCCTTCTTTATTAATTACAAATTTATAAAAGTTCCACTTTGGCTTCGCTTTATAATTTTTATCTAGCCATTGAAATAATGGATGAGCACTTTGACCTACAACATTATTTTTTTTTGTTAAGTCAAATGTGATGTTAAAATTTACCATACAAAATTTTTTAATGTCTTCTTCGTTCCCCGGCTCTTGATTAAAATTATCAGAAGGTACGCCAATTACAACTAAACCTTTATTTTTATAATTTTCATGAATTTTTTGTATACCGGTATACTGTGAAGTAAAACCACATTTTGAAGCAGAGTTAAATATTAAAAGAGGTTTCCCTTTAAATTTAGACAAAGGATAATTTTTACCATCGATATCCGTAAAAGAAAAATCGTAAGCAGATCCCGGAACTTCTCTTGAATTAGTATTATTTTTATTAAAAAAACTAAAAAACACTATTAAAACAAAAATATAAAAAAAATTTTTTTTTAACATATTTAAACAAAAACCTTATTGAATTTATATAGTTCATAATAATATATTTGGAATACTTTTGTATTTTTTTTTATAAATGGATATTTCTTTTTTAAACTTTTTTAAAGATTCTTACCAAGAGTTTTTAAATATATTTATTATCTTATCTGTAGGATTTTTTGGTTGGAAAGCTATATCTACAATAATTAAAAAAAAACTTGCTAGCCTTGAAACCTCAAAAGATGAAGCACAATCACAAAGAACTAACACTCTTTTTCGTATTTTAAAAAACTTTGTATCAGTAGCTATTTTAATAGTGATAATAATGCTCGTATTATCAGAATTAGGAATAGAAATAGGGCCATTAATTGCGGCAGCTGGTGTAGTAGGCTTAGCTGTTGGGTTTGGCGCACAAACCTTAGTAAAAGATATAATTACTGGCTTATTTATTATTCTAGAGGGCCAGGTTACAATAGGCGATATTGTAGAAGTTGCTGGACATTCAGGAAGGGTTGAAGCTATTACAATTAGGACCTTAAGATTAAGAGACGTAAATGGTCATTTGCATGTTATTCCGTTTAGTGAAGTAACTACTGTTAAAAATATAACTCAAGACCAGGATTATCATAGTTTTGAAATAGGGGTTTCATATAATGAGGATGTTGATCATGTAATAGAAACAATAGAGAATGTTGGCGATGATTTAGAGAAAGATAAAGATTATAAAAATAAAATTAATGGAAAAATTGAAGTATTTGGATTAGATAAATTTGAAGATTCATCAATTATTATTAAAGGAAGAATACCAACATTTCATAAACAGCAATGGGCAGTTAAAAGAGAATTTAATAGAAGGGTAAAAATAGCATTTGATAAAAATAATATTGAAATACCTTTTCCACAAACAACTATTTCTTACGTCGATGATAAAAAGAAACCTGTTAAAAAAATAATAAAAAAAAGAAGAAAAGAATTTACCGCAGGATCAGATGATGATTAATCGTCCCCAAATTTCGCATATTCTTCAAGATTAAAAAATTCTTTTTCATCTTTTAAATTAATTATTTTCTTTGCTATATCATAAGGAAATCCAGCTTGCGACATTTGTAATAATTTTTTTTTGTTTTCTTTAAAATCATCTATTTTTTCTTTAAAGTTGAAAAATTTTTTTTTTCTAGCATAAATCAAGGCTGAGGCAAGTTCACAATCAAAGTAAGAATTATTTAGATTATCAATAGCATTTTTTATATCTTCATCACATATCCCCTTACTTTTTAAATTAAAAATTATTTTTTTTTTCGGATATCCTCTTTCTAGGTAAATTAAAGCTTTATTGTCTGAAAATTTTTTATCATTGATGATTCCAGCTTTTTTAAATTTTTCTGCTAAAATTTTGATAAGTTCAAAGTGTTTATTTGGATCTGTTTTATAAAAAAAAGAAGATTTCATAATTTTTCTTTTTAAATTATTAGAAAATTGAAATTCTGATACTGAATATTTTTCTAAATATTTAATTGCACTCTTTTCAAGATTATCTAGAGTAATTTTTTTTGGTATTTTTTTTTTCATAAAATAAACTAATTATATTTGATATTAAAAATTAAAAAATTAAAGAATGTTAAACAATAAAAATTTTAATGCATCAACAACAAACTGGATAGGTTTGTGGACTTTATTTAGTAAAGAGACATCAAGGTTTTTAAAAGTATTCTACCAAACAGTTCTGGCTCCTGTCGTTACTAATATTTTATTTTTAACTGTTTTTTTAATTGTTATTGATAGAGATAATTTTCTTATAGGAGGCGTGGAATACGCAGAGTTTCTTGTTCCTGGTTTAATTATGATGCAAATTTTACAAAATGCTTTTATGAACACTACTTCGAGTATAATGATTTCAAAAGTTCAAGGAAATATAGTTGATTTACTTTTACCTCCTCTTTCAAGCCTCGAACTTACAATAGCACTTAGTCTAGGAGGAGTTGCAAGAGGAATGATAGTAGGTCTTGCTAGCACAATAGCTTTATATTTTTTTGTTGATATGAAATTCTTAAATTTTTTTTATATTATTTTTTTTTCTTTTTCAGGTTCATTGGCATTAAGCCTTTTAGGTATAATGGGAGGGATTTGGAGTGAGAAATTTGATCATATGGCGGGTTTAACAGCATTTATTATAACTCCCTTAACTTTTTTGTCTGGTTCATTTTATTCTATTGAAAAATTACCAGAGTTTTTAGGATTTTTAGCAAAATATAATCCAATATTTTATTTTATTGATGGATTTAGAGCAGGTTATATTGGTTATAGTGATGCTCCTATTATTAATGGATTCATTGTATGTATTGTTTTAAACACCATATTATTCATCTCTGTTTATAAAATGTTTCAATCAGGATATAAGTTAAGAACTTAAAAAAATAATAAAATGAATTCATCAATTTTAGCGACTTATAGAAGCTCTAAATTATCTTTTTCTAGAGGAAAAGGATCGTATTTAATAACAAAAAATGGAAAAAAATATCTTGATTTTGCTAGTGGTATAGCTGTTAATTCTCTTGGACATTGTAATCCAGATTTAGTAAAAGTTTTAAATAAACAAGCAAAAAAATTATGGCATTTATCAAATGCATTTAAAATTACAGAACAAGAAGAACTGGCTAAAAAATTAGTTAAACTTTCTTTTGCTGATAAAGTTTTTTTTTGTAATTCAGGTGCAGAATCTATTGAAGCAGCTATAAAAATAGCTAGGGCATATCATCAAATAAAAAGAAAAAAAAATAAGTTTAAAATTATTACAATAAAGGGTAGTTTTCATGGAAGAACATTGGCTGCCATTTCTGCATCAGGGCAAAAAAAATTAGTTGAAGGATTCAAACCCTTATTAGAAGGTTTTTTTCAGGTAAATTTTGGAGACCACAAATCATTTGAAAAAGCAATTGATAGCAAAACTGCTGCAATTATGGTTGAACCGATTTTAGGAGAAGGAGGAGTAAAAGTAATTCCCAATGTGTGTCTAGAAGGTTTGAGAAAGCTATGTGATAAAAAGAAAATTTTGCTAATTTTTGATGAAGTTCAATGTGGAATTGGAAGAACTGGTAAATTTTTTTCATACCAATGGTCTAAGATAAAACCAGATATACTATCAACAGCCAAAGGTATAGGTGGAGGTTTTCCAATTGGAGCCTGTTTAGTTTCTAATAAAGTAGCAGAAGGAATGAAATTTGGCAGTCACGGTTCTACTTTTGGAGGAAACCCTTTAGCTTGTTCTGTGGCTAACAAAGTGGTTGAAATTATATCAAAAAAAACTTTTTTAGATGATTTAAATAAGAAATCAATTTTCTTTATAAATGAATTAGAAAAAATTAAAAATAATTATACTAATTTAATTTCCGAAATAAGAGGGTCGGGGTTTATGATAGGTATAAAAAGTAAAATTAGTAACTCAATTTTTATAGAAAAATTTGTAAATAATGGTTTATTAGTAATTGGTGCAAGTGAAAATGTTATTAGAATTTTACCACCATTAAATGTTACAAAAAAAGATTTAAACATTGCCTTAAAAAAAATAGAAAAAACATGTGGGGAAATTAATAATAAATTATGAAAAAAATAAAACATTTTTTAGATCTAGATAAAATTAGTGCTACAGATTTAAGAAGTATTATTGATTTGTCGAAGTCATACAAACAAGGAATTACTTCTGGACAAGATACTCATAAAGACAAGACGTTAGGCTTAATATTTGAAAAGCCATCTACAAGAACAAGGGTTTCTTTTGAAATAGCAATGTATCAACTAGGAGGGAATGTAACAATTCTTGAGCATGAAAAAACTCACTTAGGAAGAGGTGAAACAATTTCAGATACAGCCAAAGTCTTGTCAAGATATATTGATATAATTGTTTATAGAACCTCATCTGCAGAAAAATTATACGAATTAGCTGAACACTCTTCAGTTCCAGTTATAAATGGATTAAATGATGAAACACATCCTTGTCAATTAATCGCAGATATTATGACTTTTGAAGAAAATATAGGTATAATTAATAAAAAAACTGTTACTTGGTGTGGTGATTATAACAATGTATGTAGAAGTTGGGTTCAGGCAGCAAGTATCTTTGATTTTAAATTACATTTAGCCTGCCCAAGAGAATTAATAAAAAAAAGCGAAATGAAAATAATTGAAAAAAATAAAAATATAAAAATATTTTCATCTGCAAATGGAGCTTGTAAAGACACGGACTGTGTAATGACTGATACATGGTTTTCAATGGGACAAAAAGTTGGAGATAAAAAAAGAAATTTACTTAAACCATTTCAAGTAAATAACAAATTACTAGCTATTGCAAAAAAAAAATCAATCTTCATGCACTGCCTACCAGCACACAGAGGTGAAGAAATAGAAAAAAATATTTTAGAACATCCTAAATCTGTTATATGGGATGAGGCAGAAAATAGATTACATTCACAAAAAGCTATTTTAAATTGGTGTTTAAAATAAATTGAAAATTGGGAAATTTTTTTAAAAAAAAAACAGCTTATTTTTTATTTTTATCTTTTTTATTAATAAAAACCGCTTCTGTATTTTCTAATGACAAAATTTATTTAGATTTAGCAAATGTAAAATATCAAAATAAGATAAATTATCAAAAATATCAAACTAGTTCACAATTATTAACTAAGACAAATTTAGATCAAGAAATTAGAAATTGGATAGAAAATGAGATTGTTTTAAAAGGCAATCACGGAGATTTAATAGTTCAGATTCTTGAAGAAAGCGTTATAGATAGTTTTGTCGAAGAACACAAAAGCAAATTTAGTTTTTTAAATAAAGATGGAATTGCATACAAAATTAGTTACAAAATTAAAATTTTGGCAGAAAATAAAAAAAACAATGCAAAAGGCGAGGTTTTATCAATAGTTAAAGGAGATAAAACTTTTTTAGGTAGTTTTTCAATAAGTGATAGATCAAAAGCGATAGATGAGTTAATGAAAAGTATGATAATAAAAATTAAAAATAATTTAAGAAATGGAATGAATACAGAATTTAGAGACTTTATTACAAATAAATATAATTAATTTCTCCAAAACGATGGTGTTAGAATAACGATTACAGCTAAAAGCTCCAATCTTCCAATTAACATTCCAGCAATAAGTACCCATTTACTTAATTCTGATAATTCAGCAAATGTTTTGCTTGGACCTATAACGTTTCCTAGACCGGGTCCAACATTAGCTAAAGAAGTTGCAGCACCTGATAAAGAAGTTAAAAAATCATTACCAAGAAATGATAAAATCAAAGTGATAATAATATAGGAAATTATAAACATAAAAAAATATCCCATTACAGATGATGTAATAGCGTCTGAAACCGGTATTTTATTATATTTAGCTACAGATACACCGTGAGGATTAAGTAGTTTAAAAATCTGAATTTTTGCCGATTGATATAAAATCTGAAGTCTAAAAATTTTTATACCACAAGTTGTTGAACCAGCGCAGCCTCCAACAAGCATTAAAAATAAAAAAAGTACAATTATAAACGAACCCCAATTATTAAAGTTTTGAGTTGTATAACCTGTACCAGTGAAAATTGAAATAGTATTAAAAAAAGATGATCTAAAATTACTATAAAAGCTTGCTGTACTTTGGTATTTCCAAAATGTGACAATTAATACCGATGTTACAATAAGAAATATAAAAAAACGAACCTGACTATCTTTAAATATTACGGTTACATCACCGCGCAATGATTGGAGATATAAAACAAATGGCAATGATCCTAAAATCATAAATATACTTATTACAATTTCGATATTTAAATTATCATACTTAGCAATTGACATATCTGATGTTGAAAAACCACCGGTTGCCAAAGTTGTCATTGAGTGAGCAATAGAGTCAAACAACGGCATGCCAAAAAAAAATAATAAAAGAGCGCAAAGAACAGTTAAAAACAAATATATTATTCCTATTATATTTGCAATTTGTCCAGCTCTAGGTAAAACTTTTTCTGATGATTCAGAAGATTCGGTATGGAACAATTGCATTCCACCAACCTTTAATATTGGAAGAAAAGAAATAGCTATAACAATTATACCAATTCCACCGATCCATTGTAATAAAGAGCGCCAAATTAAAATCCCATGAGGCAAATTATCAAGACCAGATAATATTGTAGACCCAGTAGTAGTAATTCCTGACATTGATTCAAAAAAAGCATCTGTAAACGATAATTCCAGATCGGAAAAAATAAAAGGTAATGCTCCGAAAAAAGCTATAAAAACCCAGCTGAAAGTTGTGAGAAGAAACGCTTGTTTTATATTAATCGTAAAATTTTCTGACTTATTTCCTAAAATAAGAATTATTCCAAAAAAAAGGCAAATTAATGATGCGAAAGTAAAAGATTGCCATTGATTGTCGCCGTAGAAAGCATCAACACCAGCTGGTATACATAAAATAATAGATAATGCTGATATCAAGTATCCTATTACATATAGTACAGGTTGAAAAATCATGGACTGGTAATTTTTTTAATATTATTAAATATTAGATTTATTAAATCCTATCAAATCAAGAAATTCTTTTCTTGTAGCTTGGTCATCTCTAAAAGTACCAAGCATTCTACTTGTTACCATACTTGACTCAGGCTTATGAATTCCTCTTGTAGCAACACAAAGATGAGAAGCCTCTATAACAACGCCAACTCCTTTAGGCTGTAATACTTCATCAATAGCATTTGCTATTTGAGCAGTAAGTTTTTCTTGTATTTGAAGTCTTTTTGCAAACACTTCAACTAATCTTGCTAATTTACTCAAACCAACAACTTTTTTTCTTGGAAGATATCCGACATGCGCAGTTCCTATAAAAGGTACCATGTGATGTTCACAATGAGATTCAAGTCTAATATTTTTTAAAATAATTATTTCATCGTAACCATCAACTTCTTTAAATTTTTTTGACAATATTTCTCTTGGATCAAGATGATAACCAGAAAAAAAATCTTTATATGCTTTAACAACTCTTTTAGGCGTTTCTTGCAAACCCTCTCGTTGAGGGTTATCACCAGCCCATTTTATTAGAGTTTTAACAGCTTCCATCGCCTCAACTTCTGAAGGTTTTGGGTTCTTACTTTTTTTTAAATTTGATATTTTTTCAATTTTGCTCATTTTATTTAAATATTTTTTTTTTTAATTTTGTAAACCTTTTTCATGAGGACTATCTAATGAGAATGCCGGAATATGAGCATGAAAAATTGAGCCATTATTTTTTTTCATTTTATATTTTCCCATCATAAAACCAGATGGTGTGTTTAAAGGAGTTCCAGATGTATATTCAAAAGAACTTCCAGGTTTTAATATTGGATTTTCACCCACAACACCGGATCCTTGAACCTCCTGCACTCTACCCATAGAATCTGATATTGTCCAAGATCTACTTACTAATTTTACGGTATCATGACCAAAATTTTCGATTTTTACATGATAGGCCCATATAAATCTTTTTTCCTCTGGATCAGAATGTTCATCAAGAAACTCTGGTTTTACAGTGATTTTTATTTTTTCAGTTATTTCTTCGTACAATTATTTAATCCCAACATAAAAAAACTTATACGCTAAAAGACTCTCCGCAACCACATCTTTCTTTTTCATTTGGATTACTAAAAACAAATCCAGATTCCATCCCATTATCAACGTAATCAATTTTTGACCCTAGAATATACATTGTTGCAGAAGCATCAATAAAAACTTTTATATTATCTATAGATATCTCTTCATCCCCATCATTTTTATTTTGTGCATAATCTATCTTATATGAATGACCTGAACAACCGGTGTTATCGACTCCTATTCTTATACCAATATAATTTTTTTCCGCTTTTTGAATTATTTCTTTAACTCTATTTTTTGCGGCGCTTGTTAATGTTATTATTTCTTTTGATGTAATCATTTCTAATAATATATAATATCACATATTTAATTCAACTTTTGCTGCTTCAGACATCATATCCGGATTCCAAGGTGGGTCAAAAACTAATTTTAAATTTACATTTTTAACTCCTTTGGTTTTTTTTGCAGCTTTTTTGACTTGTTCAGGAAGTATTTCAGCTACCGGGCAATTTGGAGAAGTCAAAGTCATAGTAATATTTACCAATCCTTCAGAGTTAACTTTTAAATCATAAATTAAACCAAGCTCATATATATCTACTGGTATTTCAGGATCATAAACTGTGTGAAGATTCTTTATTACCTTATCTTTAATTGAGTTAGTCATACTATTATTAATATAGTACAAAAAAATTATCTTAAAAGCTTAATTGCTTTTTTTAAAGCTTCTACAAAAAAGTCAATTTCTTTAATAGTATTATACATTCCAAATGAGACTCTAACCGTTGCGGGTATGTTATAAAATTTCATTAATGGTTGGCAGCAATGATGTCCTGTTCTGACAGCAATTCCTTGATTATCTAGTATAACACCAACATCATTTGGATGACTATTTTCAACTATAAAAGATATGATTCCTGCCTTATTAAGCGATGTTCCAATTATTTTTACCTCATTTAAAGAATTCATTTTATTACTTGCATATTTCATTAATTTTTGTTCATGATCATATATTTTTTTTATATTAATTTTCTCCACATAATCAATTGCACACCCTAAAGCAATTGAACCTACAATATTAGGAGTTCCAGCCTCATATTTATATGGAGGGCTTTGGTATGTAGTTTTTTCAAAAGTTACTTCAGATATCATTTCACCACCTCCTTGATAAGGCTCCATTTTTTCTAAAATTTCACTTTTACAATATAAAACTCCTACACCTGTTGGCCCATAAATTTTATGACCTGAAAAACAATAAAAATCAGCATCTAAACTTTTTACATCTACTTTCATATGAGGGACGGATTGACATCCGTCTACAAGTACAGGTATTTTTTTTTTATGGGAAATATCTATTATTTCCTTTAGAGGTATTATCGTACCTAAAGCATTTGAAACATGAAGTATGGAAACTAGTTTTGTTTTTTTTGATAATAATTCTTTAAAATCTTTTAAACTAATATCGCCACTTTTATTTATTGGTAAAATTTTTATTTTTATATTTAATTTATCTCTTAATAATTGCCAAGGTACGATATTTGAGTGATGTTCCATCTGAGATAATACAATTTCGTCACCTTTTTTAAAATTATTTAGTCCATATGATTGAGCAACTAAATTAATTGCTTCAGTTGCACCTCTAACAAATATTATTTCTTTTTCACTTTCAGCATTTATAAATTTTTGTATTTTTTTTCTAGATTGTTCGTATGCTTCAGTTGCTTGTTGGCTTAAACTATAAATGCCTCTATGTATATTTGCATACTTTGTTTTATAAATTTCTTGAATCTTGTCTAACACAACTTGAGGTTTTTGAGAACTTGCACCATTATCAAAAAAAATTAAAGGACTATTATTGGATTTAATTTTTAAGATTGGAAAATCTTTTCTTATCTTATCTACATTAAACATTAAAATTATTTAAAAAAATTTTTTTTTGAAGTAAGCAATAATTTTTTTTTTAACTCACTATTTTTTATTTCATCAAATAATTCGTTTATAAAACCTTCAATTAAAACTTTTTGTGCTTCTTCTTTATTTAAACCTCTTGATCTTAAATAAAACAGCATTTGCTCATCTAATTCACCAGTTGTTGCACCATGGCTACATTTAACATCATCTGCATATATTTCTAGCTCAGGTTTGGCATTTGCTTCTGCAGATTCAGATAATAATAAATTTTGATTAAATTGAAATGCATCTGTTTTTTGCGCATCTTGCGAAACAATAACTTTTCCTTGAAAAACCCCAGAAGAATTTTTCTGTAAAATTCCTTTAATATGTTGATTACTTTTACTTTCAGGATGCTTATGTTGCATTACAGTTGTTATATCATGATGCTGATTAGTTTTTGCTAAATACAAGCCTTTTATATTAAAATTTATATCTGAAGAATTAATAGAACTATTTACTTCAATTCTAGATAAGCTTCCCCCAATAGAAAAAATAAAATTATTATAAATAGAAGAACTATTACAATTAACGCTACTAGAAGATGAATGTATTGAGCTATCTCCTTCTAATTGAATTTTATAATGTTCAAGTTTAGAATTTTGTTCTAAGCAAATATAGCTATGAACGTTATTCCAATATATAGCCTTATTATTTGATATAAATATTTCGTTGATAACCGCTTCTGTATCTTTTTCTGCAATAACATTAATTCTATTATTGATAAGATAATTTTTTTTTTCAGAGTTGTAGTAAAAAATTGATATTGGTTCTTTTAATTTCGTACCTTTTTTAATTTTAATTAACAAATTATCATTTAAAAAAGTCTCATTTATTTCAAGCAAACTATCATTTCTGCTAAAATTTTTTTGATCAATTATTTGTTTTTTTGAGGCAATTTTTGTAGGTTTTATTTCTAAATTCTTAGATTGAATATTAATTTTTTTTACAAAACCATTTTCAAAAATTACAAAATTTATATTTGGATCAAAGAAAATATTTTTTTCTACATTTGTATCCACATTACTTTTAATAGATTCATTTTTAATTGAAGTACTAAGTGGCTCAAAAATATTTTTTTCAAATATTTTTTTTAAATCAGTGAATTTCCATGTTTCAATTTTTTTGTTTGGAATGTCAAAATCTTTAATTAATTTTTGCATGATTATTTAATTCCTTCATAACCTTTTTTTTCTAATTCAATAGCCAAATTTTTGTCTCCACTTTTAACAATTTTTCCATTAGACAAAATATGTACTTTGTCAGGAACTATATAATTTAATAATCTTTGGTAGTGAGTTATAATTAAAAAAGATCTTTCTTTATTTTTCAAATTATTAACTCCGTTTGCCACAGTTTTAAGTGCGTCAATATCTAGACCTGAATCAGTTTCATCTAATATTGCAAGCTTAGGTTCTAATAAACTCATTTGTAAAATTTCACTCCTTTTTTTTTCCCCTCCTGAGAAACCAGTGTTTACTGATCTTTTTATTAAATTTTCATCCATTTTAATAAATTCTGCTTTCTTTCTTAAAATTTTTAGAAAATTTACTCCATCAAGCTCTTTTTGTTTTTTGTATTTTCTTACAGAATTTATTGTGGTTCTTAAAAAGTTCATACCAGATACACCTGGTATTTCAACGGGGTATTGGAAAGCTAAAAATAAACCTTCTCCAGCACGTTCTTCAGGTTCTAAATTAAGTAAATTATTATTTAAGAAAGTTATTTTACCTTTTTTTACATCATAACCTTCTTTACCAGACAAAACATTTGCTAAAGTGCTTTTACCGGATCCATTAGGCCCCATAATTGCATGGGTTTCACCAGGAGAAATTTTTAAATTAAGTCCTTGAAGTATTTTTTTATCTTCAACATTAACGTGAAGATTTTCTATTTTAAGCATAAATAATTTAACCTACACTTCCTTCAAGACTTATCCCAAGCAATTTTTGTGCTTCTACTGCAAATTCCATTGGTAATTCTTTAAGGACTTCTTTACAAAAACCATTTACAATCAAAGATACAGCATTTTCTTGATCTAATCCTCTTTGTCTGCAATAAAACATTTGTTCATCACTTATTTTTGATGTAGTAGCTTCATGCTCCACTTTCGCTGATTGATTTTTTACCTCAATATAAGGGACTGTATGAGCACCGCACCTATCTCCAATTAAAAGAGAATCACATTGAGTAAAATTTCTTCCATTTGTTGCTTTTGGCCCCATTCTTACTAGACCTCTATATGTATTTTGCCCTTTTCCAGCAGAAATGCCTTTTGAAATTATTGTACTTTTTGTATTTTTACCAAGATGTATCATTTTTGTACCAGTATCAGCTTGTTGAAAGTTGTTTGTTATTGCAACAGAATAAAACTCACCAACTGAATTATCACCTTGTAAAATACAACTCGGATACTTCCAAGTAATTGCAGATCCTGTTTCAACTTGTGTCCATGATATTTTAGAATTGTTACCTCTACATGCACCTCTTTTAGTAACAAAATTATAAACTCCACCCTTGCCTTTTTCGTCGCCAGGGTACCAATTTTGTACTGTTGAATATTTGATTTCAGCATTATCAAGTGTTATTAATTCTACACATGCAGCGTGTAATTGATTTTCATCTCGCATAGGAGCTGTGCATCCTTCAAGATAACTTACATAGCTATCTTTATCAGCGATTATAAGAGTTCTTTCAAACTGTCCAGTATTTTCAGCATTTATTCTAAAATAAGTTGATAACTCCATAGGGCATCTAACACCAGGGGGTATATAAACAAAAGAACCATCGCTAAAGACCGCGGAATTTAAAGTTGCAAAATAATTATCTGTATAAGGAATAACTGTTCCTAAATATTTTTTTATTAATTCAGGATGTTTTTTTACAGCTTCAGAAAAGGAACAAAAAATTATACCTAATTTAGCTAATTGATCTTTAAAAGTTGTTGCAACAGACGTACTATCAAAAACATAGTCTACAGCAACTCCAGCTAGTCTTTTTTGTTCTTCAAGAGGTATGCCTAATTTTTCATAAGTACTTAAAATTGCAGGATCAACTTCATTTAAGCTTTTTAATTTTTTTTTAGGTTTTGGTGCAGAATAATAATATGAGTCTTGATAATCTATTTTAGGAAATTTAACCATACTCCAGTTTGGCTCATCCATTTTAAGCCAAGCTCTAAAAGCTTTTAATCTCCAATCTAAGAGCCATTTAGGCTCGTCTTTCTTTTTAGAAATTAATTTAACAATATCTTCGTTAAGCCCTTTTGGAGCTTTATCTGACTCTACATTAGTAGTAAAACCATATTTATATTTTTTCGTAATAGATTTAACTGTTTTTTTTGTTTCTACATCGATTGACATAATTTATATTTATACAATGTTATACATAGAATATAAAAATGTTCGTAATATTGTCAATCCAATTTAGAATAGTTCTAAATTAGAATTTTGAAGGAAAAATTAAAATAAGTGAAGAATGAAAAAATTGGTATAATTGGTTTTGGTGCTATAGGCCAAGAAATTTATAAAAAAATTTCAAGAAAGGTTGTTAAAGGTTATACAATTTCTGGAATATTTTCCGATGATATTAATACTAAAAATATATCAAAAAGAATTAAATGTAATTCACTTAAGGAATTACTGAAAAAAAAACCTAATATAATTATAGAAGCAGCTAGCGTCGAAGCTTTCAAAAGCTACGCAGAGCAAATTTTAAGAAATAAAATAGACCTATTTTGTTTATCAGTATGTTCTTTTGCCGACAAAAATTTTTTTAAAAAAATTCTTTTTTTAACTAAAAAAACAAATAACAAAATTTATATTCCAACTGGGGCTATATCAGGATTAGATGCACTTTCTTCAGCCTCTTTATCAAATGAATTAAAATCTGTAAAACTTATTCAAAGAAAGCCTCCCAAAGCTCTATTAACAATTTCTGAATCTAAAAAAATTAGAAAAGAAAAAATTTTGTTAAGCTCAGTAGCAAGAAAGATATGTAAAAAATTTCCAAAAAATTCTAATATTGCAGCAACCTTAGCAATTTGCGGCGTCGGATTTGATAGTACAAGGGTAAAAATTATTGCAGATCCTAAAGTAAAAAAAAACATAGCTGAAATTGAAGCATATGGAAAATTTGGAAAGCTTAGTATTTGTTTAGAAAATAATCCAAGTGATAATCCAAAAACATCTAGATTAACCGCAATGTCTATACTTTTAAGTTTGAAAAAAAGGAAAAGTAATTTTTTATGCGCTTATTAAAAATAATTATTCATTATCCTTTTCAAGGATTGGTCTCCCAGTTTCAGGATCAATTTCTAAAGCATTAAAAGTATCAGAGGACGTGGTTCCTTGTTCTGTTCTTCTTTTATCTTTTTCAGGTAATAGAGGTTTTGGAAGTTCATAGATAACAATTTCTTGCAAATTACTTAAATCTTCTTCAGTGTCTATATCTTCTTTTATTTTTACTTTTTCGCCTTTTTGTTGAATACCATCTCCTAAACTAATTAGTCCTTTCATAATTTCTTCATGATTTTTTCTTGTATAATCAATTTTATATGCTCTTGGTAATCCTTTGCTTTCATTTTCTTTATCCAGCGCAGTTACCCACATATATATTGCACCATTAGTATTTTTAATTTTATTTGGTTCATCAATTATTGCCCAATGTAATTGAAATTGTTGTGGTAAATTAGATTTACTTGGCCATCCAATAAAGTTTTTTAATGAAATTAGCACAACTATAGAAAATGCAGTGGCCAAAGATATGACAATACTTTTTAATACCCAAAATTTACCTTTAGAAAGAATAATTAGCCATAGTATTAAAGATACTATAACTAAGAAACTTGCTGCTAAACCTATTATCCCTTCTGCCATTCTTGCACCAATTTTTTTGGAAGTTTATTTACATTTGTTACTTCACCATTTCCATTAACGCTAAATCTTGTAACTGTAACTTCCTGGCCTTTTTCAGATAAATCTACCGTTTCTCTTATAACAACAGAATAAGGATTAATTTTATCTATTTGAATTGTTACAGGCACTGGTTCCGAGCCTACTTTAAAATAACAATGGACATTTACCACATATTCACCGGGAACCACTCCTCGTAAAGTTACTATTTCTCTGTTTTCAGGAAAAAGTATAGTTCCTGCAGCTGTTACAACTTCATCATTTCTTTTGCCAAGATCATCTCTATCTAAATGCATTAATCCTGGTTCTCTAGATTTAAACCAAACTAAATTTCCAGCAGGATCTTCCACATAAATATCAACATCATCTTCTAAATTATCTGGCCAAAAAACAGTAATTAAAAATTCAGCTTTAACTTCTATATCTGCTCTTTTTGCTATTGGGTTAATTAATAAAAATGAAACAATAAATAAAAAAACAAAACCAATTAAAACATTAAATAATAAATCAAGAAAAGGTAAGTTTGTGTGATATCTTCGTTGCATTATGATTTTCTATTTTTGTTTGTCAGACGATCCAATTAAAGTATCTGTAGCTCTTCCAAGGCTAAAATATTGAATTTTTAATAACCCTCCACAGATAAGACCAAAAAGAGTAGTATAAAGAGCGGTCGACATTCCTTTTGACATTTTTTCTAAAACATTTTTCATTGCAGTTTCATCAGTTAAATCTACACCAGCAAAGGCTCCTGTTAACATTAATAAGAAACCAGAAACAGTTCCAACCATTCCAATTGTTAAAACAAAATCAGATATAAACCAACCAATTTCTTGATTACCTCTCCAATCAGTATTCTTTATTTCATTTTCAGAGGTATTTCCTTCTAAGGCCTTGGATATTTTAATCGTTTCTTTACCACAGTGAATAGAAGTAAAGAAAAACAAAATCATTATTAAAAAAGATAACTTTGTCCGATCTTTATCCCAAACTTCAGCAAAAAGGCCAAAATAATAAAAAGCAAATGTTAAAATTACTGTTAGACTTATAAATAGCCACCATCTTAATAAAGGTTTCATATTAAGGATAATAAATTTTTTTTTTATTTATTCAATATATAGATATTTCTCATATGAATATTTGTTTATACAAAAAAAAAATGACAAGCTATTAGTACATTGACTAATTTATATGTTATGAGAAGAATTTTTTATATTTTATTGTTATTTTCTTTTTTTGTATCGAATGCTATTTCTGAAAATGTACAGCAAATTAAAATAGTACATTTGAATAAAATAATAGAAAGAGAACCAACTATTTATTCGATTAACCCAGAAGTAAAAAATAATGGAATTCTAGGAAGTAGAATGGGAATAAAAGATAATAACACCACTGGTAAATTTACTAAACAAAACTTTGAACTAATAGAAAAAAACATAATGCCCGGTGAATCAATAAAAGAAATTTTTGAAGAATTTAGAAAAAATGAATATAAATTTTTTATTTTAAATGTTTTTAAAAAAGATTTTGAGGAAGTACTTTCTTCAGATTTATTAAAAGGTTCTATTGTAATAAATGCATCTTTAAAAGATAACAATTTAAGAAATCAAAATTGTAATAAAAATGTTTTACATACAGCCCCAAGTTACAGAATGGTATCAGATGCTTTGATTCAATTTTTAAAAAAAAAGAATTGGACTAAATTATTATTAATATCTGGGGTAAATGAAAGAGATAAACAATTTGCTGAATC
>PTKO01000002.1 GCA_002937775.1 Alphaproteobacteria bacterium MarineAlpha6_Bin4
AATCAGTCTTGAAATTAAAGTTTCTTTTTCAGAGGGTTTGGCTTCTCTTTTAAAAAATCCGCCTGGTATTTTTCCAGCAGCAAAAGTTTTTTCCTGATAACTAACTGTTAATGGTAAAAAATCTACTCCTTCTTTAGGTTCCTTAGATGCCACAACTGTACATAATACTGTAGTATCACCGTAAGTAGCTAAAACAGCTCCATCTGCTTGTCTAGCAATTCTTCCAGTCTCAAGAATTAATTTCTTACCGCCCCATTCGATTTCTTTTTTATTGATATTAAACACTAATTTATTTACGTAAGTTGAGTTTTTTTATTATTTCCTCGTACCCTTTTAAGTTTCTTTTCTTTAAATATAATATTAATTTTCTTCTTCTGCTAATTAATTTAATCATACCTTCTCTTGAATGATTGTCTTTTTTATTCTTTTTAAAGTGCTCTGTTAAAGAATTTATCCTTTTTGTTAACAATGCTATTTGAACTTCAGAAGATCCTGTATCATTCTTTTTTTTCTGAAATTCATTTATAATTTTATCTTTTGTTAAATTATTTTCCAACATATTTAATTTTGTTTAAAACAGAATATATAGGTAAAAAAAAATTTTTCCAATCATTCTTTTCATATAATTTTAAAAAATCTTTAATTGATATAGAACTTTCTAAATTAAAAGGGACTGATTCTATCCTTTTTAATTTAACTATATAGCCATCAACATTTAGATTTTTACAAATATCACGTGCCAAGCTTCTAACATAAAAGCCTTTTCCACATTCTATTTCAAAACTTGTACAATTTTTTTCTATTGCTTTTTTTTCTATTATTCTAATTTTTTTTAAAAAAACTTTTCTTGGTTTTAACTTAAAATTTTTTCCTTTTCTTGCTAACTTATAAGCTCTAATACCATTTATCTTTATTGCTGAAAATTTCGGTGGTGTTTGTTCAATATATCCAACTAAATTCTTTATAAGATTTTTAATTTCTTCTTTTTTAGGTTTTTTTTTTGATTCTGAAATAATGCTCCCTTCAGCATCTTGTGTATCTGTTGAAATACCCCACTTGATGGTAAATTCATATTTCTTCATGCCATCCATAATATATTTAACTGTTTTAGTTGCCTTACCTAATGCTAAAGCTAACACTCCAGTAGCTAAAGGATCTAAAGTTCCTGCGTGGCCGATTTTTTTTACATTTAATTTATTTTTTACTATATTTACAACTTGTCTTGAAGTCATCCCCAAATCTTTATTAATAACTAACCATCCATCCAATTCATTATTTTTAATATTCATGATTATAAGTCTTTAAGTACTTTTGGCTCTTTTAATATTTTTTCTATTTTATTAGCATATTCAAAAGTTTCATCAAACAAAAATATTAGGTCAGGAACAAATCTCAATTTTAACTTATTTGCTATTTCTTTTTTAAAAAGAAATTTTTTTTCATTTAAAAATTTAATAAAACTCTTCTTGTTATCTCTAGAAACTACATATATGTAAGCTTGTTTTAAATTGGGACTGACGCTTACTTCAGTTACTGTAATTGAGAGATTATCAATTTTTTCGCTTTGGAAATTTCCAATTGCTATAACCTCAGAAACTAAATGTTTTAGTTGTTGGCCTACTCTAAGTTGCCTTTGTGATTTTATATTTCTTTTCATGATGTGTGTTTAAAAAAATTTTATAAACTTCTTTTTTGTTCTTCTATAAGATAAGATTCTAAAATATCATTTTGCTTTATATCTTGAAAATTATCTAATACCATTCCACAATCACTTCCTTCTTTTACTTCGGAAGCTTCTTCTTTAAATTTTTTTAAGCTATTTAATTTTCCATCGTAAATTACTTTATTGTCTCGTAGAAGTCTAATTTTAGATTTTTTATCTATTTTTCCTTCTATAACTTCACAACCTGCTATTTTCCCGATTTTGGACATTTTAAAAATTTCTTTAATTTTAGCTTTGCCATTTAAAACTTCTTTTTTATCTGGAACTAAAAGTCCGCTCATACTATCCTTTATATAATCTAACAATTCATAAATAACTGTAAAAAATTTAATATCTATTTTATCTCTTTTAGCTAATTCCCTAGCTAAAGTGTTTGGTTTTACATTAAAGCCTACAGTCAAAATTGAAGTTTCTGATGCTGCTGCAAGAGCCACGTCCGATTGATTAATTTCTCCAACTCCCTTATGTACAATTTTGATCTTTATTTCGTCATTCTTAAATTTATCAATGCCGTTTATAATTGCTTCTAAAGATCCTTGAACATCTGATTTTAAAATTAATCCTAATTCTTTAATTTTTTCATTACTTTTATCGCTTAATTGTTTTTCCAAATTTTCTTTTGTTAAAGGTTCTGTTACTTTGATTTTTGATTTACTTAATCTATAACTTGCTATTTCTTTTGCTTTAGCCTCATTTTCTACAACCTTAAACTCGTCTCCTGCAACAGGCACTCCAGTTATTCCGATAATTTCAACAGGAATTGCTGGTCCAGCAAGATTAACTTTCTTTCCTAAATCATCATTCATTGCTCTAACTTTTCCATATGCCGGGCCGGCAACAAATAAATCTCCTACTTTTAATGATCCTTCTTGTATCAAAACTGTTGCCGTAGAACCTTTTCCTTGCAATACTTTTGATTCTACAATAATACCGCTAGCTTTTTTTGATGGATTAGATTTTAGATTTTGAATTTCAGCTTGTAATAATATTGCTTCTTCTAATTTGTCTAAGTTAGATTTAGATTTTGCAGAAACTTCTACAAATAAGTTTTTACCACCCATCTCTTCAGAAATAATTTCATATTCCATTAATTGGTTTTTTACATTTTGAGGATTTGATTCATTTAAATCAATTTTATTTATACATACAATAATTGGCACACCTGCTGCTTTTGCATGATTTATAGCTTCTATAGTTGTTTCTTTTACACCGTCATCTGCCGCTACAACTAGAACTACAATGTCAGTAACTTTAGCTCCTCTTGCTCTCATAGCAGTAAATGCTTCGTGTCCTGGTGTATCAAAAAAAGTTATAAATTTGTTTGATTTTGTTTTAATTCTATAAGCCCCTATATGCTGAGTTATTCCTCCATGCTCTTTAGAAACAACGTTACTTGAACGAAATGCATCTAATAAAGTTGTTTTACCATGATCTACGTGTCCCATTATTGTAACTATTGGAGCTCTTTCAACTAGATCTTCTTCTTTATCTATTTCCTTTTTTAAATTTATGTCTAATTCATTGTCATCAACTCTTTTAACTTTATGTCCAAATTCCTCAGCTATTATTTCCGCTGTATCTGCATCTATGTTTTGATTAATAGTTGCCATTACACCATTTTTCATAAGCGCCTTTATAATATCCGATGATTTTTCTGCCATTCTCTTGCCTAACTCTTGCACTGAAATTATTTCAGGAATTTTTACTTCTTTGATTATTTTTTTCTTCTCATCATTGTTTGATTTTACTTGTTCTCCTTGCCTGTTTTTTTCTTTATCTTCGAAAATCTTTTTTTTAAAGGATGTATAGAATCTTTTATTAATTGTTAATTTTTTTCTTGGCTTTTGAGAAACTTCTGATTTTTTTTCTACTTTTTTTTCTACTTCATTATTTAAAAGATTTTTATCTTTATTTTTCTTTTTTTGTACTACTTCAACTGTTACGGTTTTTGACTTACCATAAGAAAAAGTTTGTTTAATAGTTGTTGTTTTTCTATTTTTATCATTCATAAAATTATTTTTTAGAAGTTTCTTTTATATTTTCCTTTTTATCTTCTTTGAACCAATTTTCTCTTGCTTTCATTATTATTTCATCTGCATCCCCTTTCTTTAGACTTTCTGTATTAAGCATTTCAATTAATTCATCACTCGATAATTCTGCTAAATCATTTAAATTTTTAATATTATTTTCCCCTAAAGTAATTAAATTGTTTAATGTTAATTTTTTTATTGCTTCTAGCTCTTTTGAAATATTTAATTCAATTTTCTTTTTTTCTAATTCCTTATTTTTCTTAACGAGATTTTGTGTTGCTCTATCTTTTAAATCTTTAATAAGATTTTCATCGAAACCCTCAATTGCTTTAAAATCGGTATCACTAGCATTGCCTATTTCATCTATAGATAAAAAACCTTCAGTTGCTAATAAATGTGCTATAACTTCATCTACATCTAATTCTTTCATAAAAGTTTCTGAAATTTTCTTTATTTCTTCATTTCTTTTTTCTTTTTCATCTTTTTCATCTATTATATCTATTTCACAATTCGTTAATATTGAAGCTAATCTAACATTTTGGCCTTTTCTACCTATAGCAAGACTTAATTGATCCTCTGGAATTATTACTTTAATTTTATCAGTGTTATCTTCTTCGAAAATAACTTTACTAATTTGTGCTGGTGCTAAAGAATTAACTATATAAGTGGCTTTATCTTCCGACCATGTGACTATATCTATTTTTTCTCCCTGTAACTCTGTAACAACTGCTTGCACTCTTGAACCTCTCATACCAACACATGCTCCTACTGGATCAATTGTTTGATCAGCAGAATGTACTGCTATTTTAGCTCTAGATCCAGGGTCTCTCGCAACAGATTTAATTTCTATAACATTATCATTAATTTCTGGAACTTCTTGTTTAAATAAATTTGCTAAGAATTGTGGATGGGATCTAGATAAAAAAATTTGTGGCCCTTTAGTATCTTGGTTTACATTATACAAATATGCTTTTATTCTGTCTCCTCTTCTTAAATTCTCTCTAGGTATCATTTCATCTTTCTTTATTACACCCTCGGCATTTCCAAGATCTATTATTATATTACCAAATTCCATTCTTTTAACTAATCCAGTAATAGTTTCTCCAATTTTATCCTTATATAACTCAAAATTTTTTACAGATTCTGCTTCTTTAATATTTTGAACTAAAACTTGTTTTGCAACTTGAGCAGATATTCTGCCGATATCAATATCTGGTAATTCTTCAATAACAAACTCACCAATTTTTATATCTTTTCTTTTTTTTTTTGCATCCTTTAGACTTATTTCTATCAAATTATCCTCTACATCTTTTTTTACTTCTAAGTATCTCGCCAAACTAATTTTACCAGTTTTTCTATCTATATTTCCTCTTATATCGTAGTCATTTCCATATTTTACTTTACCAGCTTTTGATATAGCTTTCTCAATTGCTTGAAAGACTAATTCTTTTTCTATGCCTTTTTCTTCAGCTATATTTTCTGCTGTCTGTATTAATTCAACATTATCTAATAACATTATAAGTACCAAAAAAAAATGGGCTTTAGGCCCATTTACAAAAAAACAATGAATATATAATCTATATTAATCTAATGTTTTGTATCCAATTGTTCAACACATTTTTTTAAATTTTAAAAAATATTTTTTATTATTTTTTAATGTAGCTTTTTTTTCATATTTACTCTCGATTAGTTCTTTTGGCCTTTTATAGCAATCTGCTGTTTTTCTATCTACCCACAAAAAATTTTTGTTTAAAAAAAATTCTTTTAATATTGATTTTAAATAATTTTCTGAATCTGTTGATATGATAATTAATCCCTTTTTTTTTAGAATTTTACAAACTTGTATTAAAAATTTATTAGAAATCAATCTTCTTTTAAAATGCTTTTTCTTAGGCCATGGATCTGGGAAAAGTATAAAAACCTTATCAATATAGTTTTTTTTTAATTTTCTTAATAAGAAAAAAATATTTTCTTTGAAAATGAAAGTATTTTTCAAACCTTCGTTATTAATTTTCTCAACAGCGCTTGCTATTCCGGGTTCATAAATTTCACAACCAATAATTAATTTATCAGAATTTTTTTTTGATAAATTTATTAAATTTTCTCCATATCCAAAACCTATCTCTAAAAATTTTTTTTTGCTAGTCTTGCTGTTTTTAAACAAATATTTTTTTAACGTATATTTTAATAAATACTGCTGTTTTTTACTTAATTGACGTCTAAGTTTTTTATAAAATACAGGGTATGAATTTGTTTTATTTTTTTTCAAAAATACTTTTTAAAGAATTAACTAAATCTATTTTTTCCCATGGAAATTCTCCTTTATCGGTAGGTTTTCTTCCAAAGTGTCCGTACGCAGCAGTTTTTGTATAAATAGGATTATTTAATGATAGTTTTTTTTTTATACCATAAGGAGATAAATCCATAATTTGAGATATTTTATCAGAGATTTCATTACCTTTTATTTTGGTTTCTCCATGTGTGTCGATATATATTGATATTGGTTTTGCAATTCCAATCGCATATGAAAGTTGAATAGTACATTTTTCTGCAAGTTTTGCGGCAACAATATTTTTTGCTAAATATCTAGCAGCATATGCACCCGATCTATCAACCTTGCTAGGGTCTTTTCCTGAGAAAGCTCCACCTCCATGTGGCGCTGCACCTCCATAAGTATCAACTATTATTTTTCTTCCTGTTAAACCTGAGTCACCAACTGGGCCACCAATAACAAATCTACCAGTAGGATTTACAAAAAAATTATCTTCATCACACATCCAACCTTCAGGTAAAGAATCAATTACATATGGTCTAACAATTTCCTTAACATCCTCTTGTTTTAAACTTGGATCATGTTGTGTAGACACAACAACAGCACTTGCCCTAAAAGGTTTACCATTTTTATAATCTAAACTTACTTGACTCTTAGAATCTGGAAGTAATAATTTATTGTCACCTTCATGTCTCGATTTAGCAAGTGACTCTAAAATTAAATGAGAATAATAAATAGGAGCAGGCATTAATTCTTTTGTTTCATTACACGCATATCCAAACATAATTCCTTGGTCACCAGCTCCTTGTTCTTTTTCATTTTTTTTATTTACACCAATTGCAATATCTGCAGATTGTTGATGAAGATTATTTTCAATTGATACTGTTTTCCAGTTAAAACCTTCTTGTTCATAACCAATTTTTTTTATGGTATTTCTTACTAATTCCTCTAGTGGTGTTTCTTTAAACACATCAGGGCCATTAACTTCTCCACTAACAATAACTTTATTAGTTGTAACCATTGTTTCTGCAGCAACTCTAGAATTAGGGTCTTTTGATAAAAAAAGATCTACAATACTATCAGAAATTAAGTCGCATACTTTATCAGGATGCCCTTCTGAAACTGATTCACTTGTAAATGTATAATCTTTCAATTTATATTCCTATATCGAATTAAGTATTTTAAAATACAAAGTACAAAAAACAAAATTATTAATACTAAAAAAATTAAATTATTTTTATATTCACTAAAAAAAGTATTCATAATTTTATTATCTTTTTTAAATAAAAAAATTTTAGTATCAAAATATCCTGAAGTATTTAGTGGTATTTTATTTAATATCTTTCCAAAAGGATCTATGGAGGCTGAAATTCCTGTGTTGGCTACTCTAATCAAATGTCTTCCTTCTTCTATTGCTCTAAATATAGAACTATCGAAATGTTGGTGTGGACCTATTGTGTTTCCAAACCATGCATCGTTTGTAAAATTAATTATTAACATAGGTTTATCTTTTTTTACAAATTTTCCTGGAAAAATTACTTCATAACAAATTAATGCTTTAAAACTAGGAAGATCTTTATATTTAATTATATTCTGATCAAAAGACCCGCTTTTTAAACTAAAAAAATTAAAACCTAAGCTATTAAAAAAATTTGAAAAAGGAACATATTCACCAAATGGAACCAAATGTACTTTATCATACAAAAAACTTGTAGATAAATTTTTATTTATAACCCCGACACTATTATAAAAATTATTTTTTTTATTTCTAAATGTACCAGTTATAACATATTCTTCGTCTTTTAAATTTGTATTTAATTTTTTAAAAACCGAATAAGTTTTTAAATCATTAAAATCGTGTAATGCTGTTTCTGGCCATAAAATATTTAAGTTTTCAGAAATATTTAATGCTCCCATTTTATTTTTAAAACTTAGTTCAACCATTGCTTTATAGTTTTCTTCTAATTTTTCTAAATTAAGTTTATCTTTTTGACTTATATTAGGCTGTACAACTCTTATTACTTTATTCTCAACTATATCAAAATTAGAATTTTTTATTCTATTTGAACCGTAATAAAAAACTGAAGAAAATATTAAAAAAAATGAAATTAGTAGAAACAAATTTTTTTTGATACGAAAGTTTAAAACAAAAATACTAATAGATAAAACTGAATATATAATAAGAAAACTTAGCCCATAAACACCTATTACTGAACAAATCTGTATTAAAGCTTTATAGTTTGATAATGTGTAAGCTAATAAGTTCCAAGGAAAACCTGTAAAGATGTGGCCTCTTAAAATTTCACTAAATGTCCAAAATATCGAGAAAAATCCAATATTTAAAATTATATTATTAGATTTAAATTTATAATTTAAAAAACTTATTAATCCAACAAAAGAAGCTAAGAAGCCAGAAAATAAAAAAAGGCAAATCGGCATTATATATATAAATATACCTTCACGAATTATGAATGAGTTAAATATCCAATAAAAACCAAAAATAAAAAAAGAAAATCCAAAAAACCATCCTATAAAAAAAGCTTCTTTTTTGGATACGGAATTATAGCTTTTTATAAACAAAAAAGTTAAAGAAGGAAAAAGAAAAAACCAAAAATTAAAAGGAGAAAAAGATAAAACTAAAGTAGCTCCAAACAAAAAAGAGTAAAAATATTTTAAATTCATTTATGATTTCTGATTAATATCGTCCTTATTCTCCTAGAATCTGCATCTAAAATTTCAAATTCACAACCATTTGCATGTTTTATTACCTCGCCTTTCAAAGGAACCCGACCAAAAATATGAAAAACTAACCCCCCCATTGTATCAATATCCCTGATATCATCTTTATCAGAAAAAATATTTCCGTATTTTTTTTCAAATTCCTCAATTAACATTCTAGCATTTATTTTTATAGCCCCGTCATCTTTTATGAAATCTTTAGTTTTTCCTTTACTTTCTTTTTGTGCTTCATGTTCATCCTTAATTTCACCAACTATTTCCTCTACTAAGTCTTCAATTGTAACTAACCCATCAACTCCTCCGTGTTCATCAACTATAATCGCCATATGAATATGTGAAGTTCTCATTTTTAATAGTAAATCAAGTACAGTCATAGAATGGGGGGCAAATAAAATTTTTCTTACTAATTTCCTAATATTTTTAATTTTCTTATTTTCCCAACATGAAATTACATCTTTTATATGTATCATGCCTATAATATTATCTCTACTTTTCTCAAATACCGGATATCTTGAATGACTAGTTCTTCCAATAATTTTCACTAGTTTATTAATATCTGTAGTAGCATCGACTGACATTATATCAGTTCTAGGTATCATAATGTCGTTAACTAATTTTTCAGGTAACTGGAAGACATTTGAAATTATTTTTTCCTCATTAATCTTTAAAGGTTTTTCTTGTTTTAATCTTTCATTTAATAAACCTTCAATATTATTTTGGAGGTTTTTATTTTTTTTCTTTACAAAAAGATTTAACAGCTTATTTATGAATTTTTTGGGCAATAGTAAAATATAAAAATTAATAATAATTAATTCCTAAGAAATTTAATATCTTTGATTCAACAGCAATCATTTTCTTTTCATCTTTTTTTGTTTCGTGATTAAAGCCGAAAAGATGTAATATTCCGTGAATTATTAAATGTCCGCTTCTCTGTTTTTCATTCATTTTAAATTTCTTTGCTTCTTTTTTGCATAGTTCGTAAGATAAATAAATTTCTCCTAAAAAATTTTCTTTTTTTTTGAAAAAATTCTCATTTGGAAATGATAGCACGTTTGTACTTTTTTTTTTATTTAAAAAATTTGTATTTAATTTCTTTAAAAAATTATCATCAGATAAAATTAAATTAATATTAATTTTAACATTTCTAAATTTTTTAAATTTTGGTTTTAGTAAACATTCTTTTATAGTCATTGTTGCGAGACTTTTAAAATAATATTCCATGATTTTTTTTGAATTAAATATTTTTTTATTTAACCATTTTTTATTTTCTAAAAAAATATTTATTTTATAATTAGACCTCATCTATCATATGCTTTTACTATTTTTTGTACCAATGGATTTCTTACCACATCTTTTTCTGTGAGATAAACAAAAGAAATATCTTTTATTTTTTTTAAATTGTTTACTGCGTCTGTTAAACCGCTTTTACTTTTTAAAGGCAAATCAATTTGTGTTAGGTCTCCTGTAACAACCATTCTTGAATTTTCCCCTAACCTAGTTAAAAACATTTTCATTTGAATTGGAGATGTGTTTTGGGATTCATCAAGTATTATATAAGAATTATTTAATGTTCTTCCTCTCAAATAAGCAATAGGAGCTATTTCTATTTTTTGGTTTTCTATTAATTTTAATACTTTATCTTTTGGTAAATTCTCATCTAGACAATCATATATAGGTCTTAGGTATGGATCAATTTTTTCTTTGAGATCCCCAGGAAGAAAACCTAATTTTTCTCCTGCTTCAACTGCTGGTCTAGAAATTATAATTTTTTCAATTAATCCATTAGTAAGCATATAAACAGCATGGCTTACAGCTAAAAATGTTTTTCCTGTACCCGCCGGACCTATGGCAAAAACAATTTCTTTATTTAAAATTTCCTTAAGCAATTTAGATTGCCCTTTTGTACGTGGCCAAATTTCTTTTTTTGGTGTTTTTATAGAATTTTTAAGATAATCTCTATTTTCATTATTTTCTTTCATGTTCTTTATTATTGATTCTACATCTCTTTTTTCAATTATTTCAGAAACTTTTGCTCTTTCATACAATTCAGAAAGAGCGTTCTTTGTAATTATAATGTTCTTAGAATTACCATTTATTGAAATAATATTTCCTTTTGGTGATAATGTAACATCTAACTCGTGTTCTATAATATCTAGATTTTTATGAAATACACCAAGCATAGTTCTTAAAATGCTATTATCATCAAATTCTATTATATTTTTTCCTAAATTTTTTGCCAAATACTTGTATAAAAAAATTTAAATTAAAGGAGTTGCCTCTAAACTTTTATAAAAACTTTTTTTTATTTTTATGTTTTTAATTTTTCCCAGTATGTCTATTTTATTTTTAACCCTTACTAATTGCATATACTGAGAGTATCCCATTGATTGGATTTTTTTCTCATTTGATGTATTACTAAAAAGAACATTCAAAGATTTTTTTACAAAATTTTTATTAAAATCTTCTTGATAAGATTTTAACTTATTTTGCAAAATACTAAGTCTTTCTTTTTTTTCTTCTTGTTTAATAGTATCTTTTAAATTATATGCTGTTGTGCCTGGTCTTGGACTATATATAAATGAAAAGGATTGAACAAACTTTACCTTATCAATTAAATTAAGAGTTTTTTTAAAATCATCTTTTGTTTCGCCAGGATATCCTATTATAAAATCCGATGAAAAAACTATATCTTCTCTACATTTTTTTATTCTATTAATTATTTTTAAATACTCTTCTACTGTATAATTTCTATTCATTGCTTTTAAAATTTTATTTGAACCAGATTGTATTGGTAAATGTAAAAAAGGCATTAGTTTTTTTACATTTTTATGTGCTTTAAATAAATCTTCATGCATATCTTTTGGATGTGCAGTCATGTATCTTATTCTTTTTAAATTTTTTATTTTTGCTAAAAAATAAATTAATTTACCTAAATTAAACTCTTTTTTATTGGGACCTACTCCATGATATGCATTAACATTTTGGCCAAGTAGAATTATTTCTTTTGTACCATTTTTGGTTAATATTTTAGCCTCATTAATAATCTCTTCTACTGGTCTGGAATACTCCGGCCCCCTTGTATAAGGAACTACACAAAACTTACAAAATTTATTACATCCTTCCTGAATTGTTAAATAACTAGAAATTTCCTTTTGAATATTTTCTTTTGGCAAATTATCAAATTTAGATTTAGGTGCAAAATCAAGCTCTATACTTAATTTTTTTTTAAGTTTTAAATTAATATTTTTAATTAACGAAGGTAATTTATGGTATGCCTGACTCCCGACAACTATATCTACAAATGGAGCTCTTTTAAAGATTTCTTTGCCTTCAGCCTGTGCAACGCATCCTGCAACAACACAAATTGTGCTAAGATTATTTTTTAATCTATTTTTTTTTATTTTATAAATTTTACCTAATTCAGAATAGAGTTTTTGCTTTGCTTTTTCTCTTATATGGCAAGTATTAATTAAAAAAATATCAGAATCTCGGTCGATAGATGTTTTTTTATATCCTAACTTATACAAAATTTCACATATTTTTTGGCTGTCATAAACATTCATTTGGCAACCAAAAGTTTTTATTTTAAATTTTTTTAACATAAAGGCTTATTAAATAAAATATTTATTTTCTATTCAAACTATTTATTAAATTATTATTTATTCTATTCCAACAATATCTAGCTATTTTTTTTCTATTATTATTTTTGTTAGGTAAAAATTCATCATTAAAAATAACGTCAACTTCTATACTAAATTTTTTTAAAACATCAAAAATATTTGTAATCAAATTCATATCAGAATGCCATGTTATTTTTTTTCTATCATTAAAACTCATAGTCTTCCCATTTATTTTTTTATAAACTATAGTTATAGTTTGTAAAAAAATTTTTGTGCCTTTATTTTCTTCAAAAATATTAAATAACGAACTTTTGAATGGTAAAACTTTATTTCCATCACTACTAGTGCCTTCTGGAAAAATTATTAAATTTTTTTTTTCTTGAAGATGTTTTATAATTTTATTTTTTTGCATAGTTAAAGATGATATTTTTCTATCAATAAAAATTGTGTTTTGTAATTTTGCCAATATTCCTAGTAATGGCCAGCTAGAGACTTCCTTTTTTGCAACAAATGATGTTTTAATTAGACTCCCTAAAATTAAAATGTCCAGATAGCTAGCATGATTGCATACTAAAAGTTTAGGAAAATTTTTTGGAACTTTGCCGTAAGTATTTATTTTAATTCCAAAAATTACACTACATATTTTGTGAAAAAAATAAGGTATTAGATAGCTAAATTTTTTAATAAATATAAAAATTATTAATTGGAAAGGAAAAAGAACCAAAGTAAGTGCTAAAAAAATTATTAGTCTTATAAATATTAAAATCACTATTAATCTATTTTTTTTTTAGAAATTTTTTTAAAAAAATTATTTTTGAATCTTTTTTCTTAATTTTATGTAAGTTTGCATATCTTTCTTTTAACGCATTAGATTTTAAAACTATACAAATATCTATTGTATTAAATTGTTTATCTATGAACGCTCCATTGCTAACTTTGGCTCCTATTCTTAAATAACCTTTTAGTAATGGAGGTAAGGTTTTAAAAATTTTATAAACATCCAAGTCTTTTTTTTGGCAATAATTTAAATTAATATTATTTGGTGGCAACGCAGTAGGTAAAATTGTTTTTTCTGCCAAATGATAATGATAAAGATATGATAATTGTTGCTTATATTTTTTATAATTTGTCCCTGGAAAACTAGCACAACCAAATAAAACTTTAATTTTATAATGTTCCATATACGCAGAAATTGCTTTCCAAAGCAATTTTATAATTGGTTTATCTCTATAATTTTTATGAACACAAGATCTGCCTAATTCTAAAATCTCTCCTTTTGATTTTAAAACTTTGTTAATATTAAATTCTCCTTCCGTGTAAAATTTACCATGAACCTGGGTCATAGATCTTCTTATTAGTCTATATGTTCCAACTATTGATTCACGAGAAGGTTTTTTGTTGTGATCGATTACTAGTAAATGATCACAAAAAGGGTCTAATTCATCAAAATCTTTCTCATATAAAATATTTTTTATTGTTGGTTTTGCTTTTAATTCTTCATAAAAAACTCTATACCTTAAATTTTGTGCAGCATCAATATCTCTAAAATTTTTTGCTAGGCGTACTTCAAAATTTTTAAATCTAGCTGATTTTAATTTTTTTTTAATTCTTCTTCTGTCTAGAATATATGAATTTTCTATTAAATTTTTTATTGAACTAACCGGTTTAATAAACCAATCTTTTTTATTTGTAATTTTTTTTTTTGAAGGGCCCAGACACATTCGTCTTTTTTTTGCCTGATTATATTTATGTCTTAATATAATTTTTTTATCCCAACTAATTTTTATTTTATTTTTTTACATGCTTCTTCTAGAGCAAAAAGTTCTAATTTATATCCCACCATTTTATGTCCTTTTTTTTTACAAATTTGGTGTGCTAATTTTTCAAACCCAGGGTTTTGGAATTCAGTTACCTTACCTGTAATCACATTAATTAAATGATTGTGTTCCCATTGGGAAGCAGCTTCATATCTAGCTTTTTCATCACCAATCTTAAAATCATGTTTTATAATAGCATTTGCTTCTTCAAATAACTTTACAGCTCTATAAACTGTAGCAAGGCTTATTTTTTTATTTTTTTTGTAAGCTCTTTCATAAATCTTATCAACATCAGGATGATCTTTAGATTTATTTATAACATCAGCAATTATTTCTCTTTGCTGTGTCATTTTTACGCCATTTTTTTTGCATATTTCTAATACATCTAAATGTTTAATTACTTTTTCCATAACCAATATTTATATTAATAGTTAATTGTTAAATTAAAATAAAATTAATTTTTTTTAGCATAATGTTCATATACATATATAGGATCTAAAGATTTAGTTACTTTTATTTTTTTTTTTCTAAATAAATTAATTATTAATTCAGAATTATAAAATTTATTTTTATGCAAATATAATTTTTTTTTTCTTAGTTCTTTAATTAATTTAATATTTAAATTTCCGCAAAAAATTAAATTTTTGTTAAAAAAATATTTAGGCAAATTACTTATTGGAAAAGATGATACCTTTTTTAAGGGCTGTCTATTTGAATTAAATGATTGAAAATAAAAATCCTCTTTTTTACTTTTAATTAAAACAACTATTTTTCTCCCGTTAATATTATCATTTATAGAATGAGCTAAAACGTTCATATTGTTATATCCAGAAATTTTTATTTTATATGGGATACCTAAACCCTTAGCAGCAGCAATCCCTAATCTTATTCCAGTAAAAGAACCGGGACCTAATGATACTAAAATATGATTTATTTTTTTCACATCTAGCTGGCTTTTAAACAATGATTCTTTTATTAATGGTATTAAGAATTTAGAATATGTTTTATTTAAAATTTTTGATAAATTCAAAACAATTTTATTATTTTTTAATATAGATAAGGAAAATTTATCTGTACTTGTATCAAATGCTAATATATTCATTCTTATATTATTTTAAATTTCTTATTAAAAAATTATGAGTTTAATAAAAATAACCAAAAAAAAATACCCCGTAGAAATAGATTTATTATACGCTACTAAAAAAAATTTTACTGGTAAACAGATTTATAAAAGAAAAGATTGCTATTTGAATAAAGCGGCATTACCTATTTTTGAAAAAAGTGTAGAATTAGCATTAAAATTAGATTTAAAACTAAAAATATATGACGCTTTTAGACCAACTGAGGCTCAATGGAAATTATGGGAACATACACCTGATGAAAATTTTATTGCAAATCCTAAAAAAGGATCTCCACATTCAAGAGGGGTGGCTATCGATTTAACTTTAATTAATAAAAAAAATCGTGAATTGAATATGGGTACTAAGTTTGATGATTTTTCTTCAAAATCATTTCATGGAAGCAATAAGATACCCAGAAAAGCACAAAAAAATAGATATATTTTGCTTGGAATAATGTTATCCGCAGGATGGGATTTTTATAAAAATGAATGGTGGCATTATCAATTATTTGATTCTAAAAGATATAAATTAATTAAAAATAATATGTTAACAAAACCAATAATGTAAAATGAATGATTTTAAGAAATTAAGTTTAGCTTTAATAATTTTTTTATTAATTATTTTTAATACAATTGAAGCCAAAGAAAATTCGGCTGCTGTTTTTGTTTATCATAGATTTGGAGAAAATAATTACCCATCAACTAATGTAAAGCTATCTCAATTTAAGAAGCATCTAAATGAATTAACTAAAAATGATTATAATGTGATCCCTGTAGAAAAGATTGTTGATTCTTTTATAAATAATACTGATTTACCTGAAAAAACAGTTGGAATAACAATTGATGATGCGTTTTTAAGTATATATAAAGAGGCTTGGCCCCTGCTTAAAGAAAAAAAATTACCTTTTACAATTTTTGTTTCAACAAAACCCGTAGGATCTAAATCTTCAAATTATATGAATTGGTCACAAATAAAAGAAATGGTAAATTCTGGCGTGTCAATAGGCCACCATTCAAAAAGCCATCATCATCTTGTTAGTAAAAATCAAGAAACTCTAGTTGAAGAAATAGAAGACGCAAGTAAAGACTTTTTAGAAAACATTGGTTTTGTTCCAGAAATTTTTGCATATCCTTATGGAGAATATAGCTATGAAATAAAACAAACTGTAAAAAAATATTTTAAAGCCGCTTTTGGCCAACATTCTGGTAGTTTCTTTAATGGTATTGATATTTATGAAATGCCAAGATTCTCTCTTAATGAAAAATATGGTGATATAAAACGGTTTAAATTTGCTGCTAATTCTTATGGTTTAAAAATAAATAATATTTTACCTAAAGATAGGGCAATAAAAGATTTAAATCCTCCATTGTTAGGATTTACATTGATAGATAGTTTAGAAAGTAAAATACAATGCTACCCTTCGCACAACATAAAAGCAGAATTAAAAAAGATAGGAAAAAATAGAATTGAAATTCGTTTTGATAAAGAATTTCCTAAAGGCAGAACAAGAATTAATTGCACAACTAATGATAATGGAAAATGGAGATGGACTGGATTTCAATTTACCAATCCCTAACGTTTAGCAGTTTTATAACTAATATAATCGAATTTTTTTAAATTATTTTTTTCAATAATTTTTTTTATACTTTCAACATATTCTGTTCCTAATTCTGAATATTTATTTAATTCATTAGCAAGAATTTCTCCTTGGAGTGTTTTTCCAAATGATCTTAATTCGGTTCTAGACTTTCTAAAACTTTTATATGCATAGTGGGTGTTCAAATTATTCAAATAAGCTTTAACTGAATGATTAATATTTTCGAAAGCTCTAACTTTAATTAAAGGATTAGTGTTTTCATAAGGTTCTATACCATTTACTTTTTTTCCAATAACTTTTTGTCCAAAATATGCATTTCCTTCAATTGCAAATCTAGATGTTCCCCAACCACTTTCAATGGCTGCCTGCGCAAGCACGAGTGAAATTGGAACGATATCAATTCTTTTTTTTAGTTCTGATAAGTCATTATTTTTAACTTTATACTCTTTAAACATTTTTTTAAGAATTGATGCTTCCAAAACATTTAAATTGTTGTTTTGTATTTTTTTTTCAATTTTAAAGAAAAGTTCTCTTTTTTCTAAAATATCATTATTAGCACTTTGGGCAACTGGAAGTAAATTAGAAATAAATTGTTGTTTTCTTTTATGTATCGGAAGTTTTTTTAAATCTTTATTTTTATTTTTTTTTGAAACCAAACTTATTTCACGTTCTGAGAATTGGCCTTGGGTTTCATCAAATCTTGTATTTGTAATTTGGGGATTATTCTTTCCCTCATACTTATTTGCAAGTTTTTCAACAAAAAAGTTTAATACGATAAATGCAGAACAAAATCCTATAATATACTTATAGGAATTATGTTTATTTTTTTTAACCTTTTTCTTACTCATTGTACTATATATAGTAGACATAAAATAAGATACCACAATTATTTGTTAATTTCAATAAAAACTAGTAAAAATAAGCAATTAATCAATTGCTCTTACTTCTATTACTTCATCAAAATAGTGCTTTAGTAAATTTTCTATTCCTTGTTTTAAGGTTGCAGTTGAACTTGGACATCCGACACAAGCACCTTTTAATGTCAAATAAACTATTCCTTTATCGAAATTTTTAAAAACTATATCGCCACCATCCTGGGCAACTGCTGGTCTAACTTTTTCATTTATTACTTTTTCAATTTTCTGTTCAATTACGGTTTTAGTTTTTTTTCTATTTTCTTTTTTTTCTAAAACACTTTTTTCAACTAATACTTTGTTAGAAGATATATAGTCTAACAAAAAAGTTAATATTTTTGTTTTAAGTAAATTCCATCTAGCATTTTTTTCTTTTGTAACTGCAACAAAATTACTTCCAATAAAAAAACTATTTATTCCTTTTATTTGATAAAAACTTTCAGAAAATTTATATTTTTTTGCTTCTTTTTCATTTTTAAACTCTAAATTACTATTTTTAATAAATTCTTTTCCAACAACAAATTTTAAAGTTTCTGGATTTGGGGTTAATTCTGTTTCTATATTCATAATTCAGATATAATATATTTAAACTAAATAATCAATAAGCCAATAATTTTTTTTATTTCTGATAAATTTTTTGACGAAATTTCATCAGCTTTTTCCTTACCTTTATTTAATATTTTTTTTAGATAATCTTTATTATTTAAATAATCATTCATTTTTTTTGATATTGGTTCAATTTTACTAATAGTTAAATCTGTTAATATTTTTTTAAAACTAGAAAAATCTTTACCTCCTACTTCTTTTAAGACTTTATCAAGTTTTTCATTTTTGAAAGCTCCATAAATTTCCAATAAATTAGCAGCCTCTGGCCTATCCTTAAGATCCTCTTTTTTTGATGGCAGAGGATATGCATCAGTTTTAGCTTTTTTAATTTTTAAATTAATCAAATCCTTATTATCGGTAATATTTATTCTAGAATAATCTGAATCATCAGATTTACTCATTTTATTTTTACCATTCCTTAAACTCATAATTCTTTTTGCTTCTTCAAAAATTTGTGGTTCAGGCAATGGAAAAAAATCATTATTATATGTTTGATTAAATGCTCCGGCTATATCCCTTGCAAGTTCTAAATGTTGCTTTTGATCCTCCCCTACAGGAACATGTGTAGCTTTATATGCTAAAATATCAGAAGCCATCAATACTGGATAACTAAAAAGACCTAAAACTGCATTTTCTCTTTTCTTTCCAGCTTTTTCTTTGAACTGGGTCATTCTATTAAGCCAACCAATAGGTGTAAAACAACTTAGCATCCATGTTAACTCTGCATGAGCTGAAACTGAGCTTTGATTAAAAATTATAGTTTTTTCAGGGTCAATTCCAGAAGCTAGATATGCAGCAGTTACCTCTAAAGTATTTTTTTCCAACTCTTTTGGATTTTGTTTTATTGTTATTGCATGTAGATCAACAATACAAAAAATACATTCAAAACTTTTTTGTAAAGAAACCCAATTTTTTATTGCACCCAAGTAATTACCTAAATGCAAATTGCCTGTTGGTTGGACTCCTGAAAATATTCTATTCATTTTATAAGTATTAATTATTTTAACTTAAATAATCTAAATTTTGGAAAAATAAAAATTTTAAAAAAATTTAATAATAAAATATATATAAAAAAACTTAAAAAAACAAAAATAGATAAATTTAAGAACTTATATATTGAAAAAATATTAATATATTTCATAGAATAAAAAATTAATAAACCAAAAAATATATTAATTAAAATCAGTTTTTTAAATTTTTCTTTAATAACTTTATCAAAAACAATCTCTCGGTTTCTTAATAATAGGTAAAGAAGTAATAAACAATTTACCCATGATGCTATAGCAGTAGCAATTGCAATTCCTACGTGCTGATAAAAATACATTAAAATAATGTTAAGAAAAAAATTAATAAATACACAAAAAATCGCAATTTTTACTGGTGTCACAGTATTTTGTCTTGCAAAAAAAATTGGTGTCAAAATCTTAACTAATACATAAGCTGGAATCCCAATTGCAAAAGCCTGTAAAGCTTTTGCTGAAAGTATTCTATCATTTAAATTAAATTCCCCTCTTTCAAAAAAGGCGCTAATAATTGGCTCTGCTAATATGAATATTGCTATGGTAGATGGAATTGCTAAAAAAAGAGAAAATTCAATTGCTCTATTTTGCGTAAATAAAGCTTCGTTCTTTTTATTTTTGCTTATTTGTTTTGATAAAGTTGGTAAAAGAGCAGTGCCTAATGCTACACCTATTAATGCTATTGGTAATTGATTTATACGTTCTGCATAATATAAATATGAAATTGAACCAGTCTTAAGAAAAGAAGCAAGAATAACATCTATTAATAAATTTATTTGAATGACTCCAGCGCCAATTGCTCCAGGAATAATTAATTTAAATAATTTTTTTATATAACTGGAATATTTAGGTTTAATAAAAAAAATTTTTAAATCGTTTTTATATATTACAAATATTAAAAAAATTAATTGAAATAACCCTGCAAAGAAAACAGCCCAAGATAACATGTGGCCTTTTGTTTTAAAAAATTCTTCAAAACATAATATAAATATTATAAAAGTTAAATTTAAAAGTATTGGTGCAGCGGAACCAGCTGCAAATTTGTTAAATGAATTTAGTATCCCAGTAAATAAAGAAACTAAAGAAATAAAAAAAAGGTACGGAAAAGTTATTCGAGATAATTCTATTAACAAGTTTAATTTTTCTGGGTCTTGAGCAAAACCAGGAGCTAGAAAATATACTACTAGTGGCATTAGCAGCTCAAAAATTATAACTACTACAAAAAGAATAAAAAAAAGTAATGATAAAACTTCTGAACCAAACTCCATTGCTTTTGCTTTTCCTTTTGTTTTTAAAATTGAAGAGAAAATTGGTATAAATGCAGCAGAAAATGCTCCTTCAGCAAATAATCTTCTAAAAAAATTTGGAAGTTTAAAAGCAACAAAAAAAACATCTGCAATAATTCCTGCTCCAGCAATAGCTGCTATTAAAACATCTCGTATAAAACCTAAAATTTTACTTAAAAATGTAAAACTACTTATTGCTATAAAGGGTTTTATTAATTTCATTAAATTTTATGAAAACTATTTTTTTAATAATTTTTTTATGCTTCTTTTTAAGCTATTAATATTATTGCTTAATTGTATTTTTTTTCCTTTATAATCCTGAATATAAAATATTTCACTTGCACCTTTTCCCATGGTCAATATCTTTGCACTACTTATTTTTAATTTTAAATTATACAATTTTTTAGTTAAATCATAAATTAAACCAATTCTATCAAGAGTATTTACTTCCAATATTGTATGTTTTTTGCTCATATTATTATCAACAAATATTTTTGTATTTATTTTAAAGAGTTTTTCATTAAAATTTTTCCTTACTTCATTTATTTTTTTTTCATTAATTGAAATTTTTTTTTCCAAAACATCATATAAAGTATTTTCTAATTTCGAAAAATGATATAATTTGTCTAACATATCATTATTTAAATCTCTAACCCACAGTACATCTAAAGCCATGCCATTTTTAAGAGTTGACACCTTTGCTTCTACAACATTAAATCCCGAGATAGAAACTGCACCAGCTAACTTATAAAGCAATCCTATATTATCTTTAGTATAAATTATTATTTCTGTTGCTAGTTTTTTTTTATTTTGTGAAATTTGTATAAAAGATTTTTTTTTAAATTTATTAATTATTTTTAGAAACTTTATTATTTTTTCCTTTTCATTATTTAAAAATATTTCACTAGGCAGGATTTTTATTAGATTTTCTATTTTCTTTTTTGATAATAAATTATTATTTTTTGTTAGTTTATATTTCATAGACTCAATTAAGTTTTCATCTTTATTAATCTTTCCACCTAACAATAAATTTCTAGTTTTTAAAAATAATTGCTGTAAAGGAAATTTATTCCAAGAATTCCATATTGCTTTGCTTGTTGCTTTCATGTCTACAACTGTAAAAATAAATAATAATTTTAATTTTTCTAAAGATTGAATTTTTTTTGCAAATTCAAATATTGTATTTGAATCATCTATATCTCTTTTTTGAGAAATTTTGTTCATTAACAAATGATTTTTAATTAACCACACAATAGTATTTTTTTCAGACTGATCTATTTGTAGATCTGTACAAAATTTTTCTGCAATTCTACTAGAAATAATCGAATGATCTTTTCCGGTACCTTTGCCTAGGTCATGAAAAAACATTGCAACATAAAGTACTCTTGATGAAATAATTTCAGAAAAAATTTGTTTGTACAATAAATCCTCTTTAAATAAATTTTTTTTATGAAATTCATCTATGAATCCTATAGCTTTAATTGTGTGCTCATCAACAGTATATTTGTGAAAGCCCCCAAACTGAATTTGGCCTGAAACTCTTTTGTAATCTGGAATCAAAATTCCTAAAATTCCTAAATCAGACATCAACTTAATAAATTTTTCTTTATTGTTTTTTTTAAAAGTTAAAATTCTAAAAAAAACCTCTAAAAATTTTTTTCTGCCTTTTATTTTATTTTTTAAATTTTCTACATTTTCTAATATTAATCTTATAGCCTTTGGATTTATATTTAAATTTTTTTGCTGAGCAACCTCTAAAATTTGGAAAATACTATTACAGCTATTTATATCATTATTCCTTAATTTAAAATTATCAAAAAAATTAATTTTCTTGTTTTCTATAATAAAATTATCAATTTTTATCAGTTTTTTATTTTTATTTGTTTTAACTAAATTTTCTTTATCTTCAATAAGCGTGTAATAAATTCGTATTAAATCACTAACTCTTTTTGCAGTAAAAAAATAATCTTTCATAAATTTTTCTACATCTAATAATTCAATTTTTTTTTTGTAACCAATTTTTTTTGCTATTAATTTTTGATATTCGAAATTTAATTGTTCATTGGGTCTTCCACTAAGAATATGTAAATAAGATCTTACAGTCCAAAAAAACTTTTTTGCTTCTACTAATGATTGTGCAGAATTTTTATCTAAAATTTTATAATTTACTAAATCATTTATTTTTTTTACTTTGTAAAAAAATTTTCCAATCCAATCCAATGTTTGTAAATCTCTTATTGCACCTTTTCCATTTTTTATGTTTGGCTCTAATAAATTTCTAGACTCTCCTATTTCTTTAAGACGTTTTCTTCTTTCAAAAAAAATGGATTTTACAAAATTTTTTCCATATTTGCCGATAATATTTTTTTTATATTTTGTAATTAATATTTTATATAAATCATAATTTCCCGAAATAAATCTGCTTTCTAAAATAGATGTACAAATATCTATTTTTTTTTTGCTATAGCGTATACATTCTTCTACTGTTCTTGTTGCATAACCAACTCTTAATCCTAAATTCCATAGGATATGTAAAATTGGTTTAACAAATTTTTCCAAATTACTTTTTTTTTTAATGGAATGAAGAAAAAGAATATCGATGTCAGAATATGGTGCTAATTCCACTCTACCAAAACCTCCTGTTGCAACTATGCAAAATTTTAAATTTTCTTTTTTTTTAAGATTTAATAAATAACCGTCGTAACATTTACAAATAATTTTATCTAAAAGAAATGAACGCTTTTTGGCTAGATTTAATCCGTTGTTTTTTTGTTTAAAATCTTTTATTAATTTTTTATTCTCATTTTCATAAAATTTTTTTAATTTTTTAGAAAATAGTCCAAAATTAGGGAATTCTATTTCTTTTTCATCTCTATTTAAGTTATTGTTTAAACTTAATTTTTCTGGCATATTTATCAATATTAAAAATTTTTATATATCTTTTTATTTTTCTTATTTAGTTTATAAATACTAAACCAGTGTAATAAAAAAAAAATTTTAATGTCATAAAACTGTAATGTTAAAATGTACATAATTACTTTGTTTTTTATAAATTTTTTATTAAAAGGCATTTATATGTTAAAAATTTCAAAATATCTTTTAACGGCCACAACAATATTGCTAACAGCTACTGTGGCTCAAGCCCGTGATCAAATTAGAATTGTGGGTTCAAGTACCGTTTATCCTTTTGCAACTGTTGTTGCTGAAAAATTCGGTATTTCATCTAGTTTTAAAACTCCTGTAGTAGAAAGTACAGGTTCAGGTGGTGGTTTAAAAATATTCTGTCAAGGTATTGGCCCGACACACGTGGACATTACTAACGCTTCTAGACGTATTAAAGGTAAAGAAATAAAAAAATGTGCTAAAAACGGCATTACTGAAATCACTGAAGTAAAAATTGGTTATGATGGTATTGTTTTAGCGAATTCAAAAGGATCTGAACAAATGAAAATTGAAAGAAAACACATTTGGTTAGCTCTTGGAAAAAATGTTATGGTAGGTGGAAAAATTATTCCTAACCCGCACAAAACATGGAAAGATGTTGATGCATCTCTTCCAGACGTAAAAATTGAAGTGCTTGGCCCTCCGCCAACATCAGGAACTCGTGACGCTTTTGCAGAACTTGCATTGCAAGGTGGGTGTAAAAAATTTGATTCCATCAAAGCTATGAAAAAAGCTGACAAAAAAGCTTTTAAAAAACTTTGTCATACAGTTCGTGAAGACGGCGCTTATATAGAAGCAGGCGAAAACGATAATTTAATCGTTGCTAAACTTGAAGAAAATCCTAAAGCTTTTGGTGTTTTTGGATATAGTTTCTTAGACCAAAACAAAGATAAGCTTCAAGGTTCAATAGTTGAAGATAATTTTCCAACTTTTGAAAACATATCTTCAGGTAAATATCCTATATCTCGTTCTTTATATTTTTATATTAAGAATGCGCATGTAGGTAAAATCCCTGGTATAAGTGAATATGTTGCTGAATTTACTAGCGAAAAAGCTGTCGGCAATGATGGTTATTTGCAAGAAAAAGGTTTAATTCCAGCACCAGATGCTGAAAGAGCTGAGATAAGATCAAATGCTTTAAGCACTTCTACAGCATGGTTAGCTGATTTTAAAAAATAAAATATTTTTTAACTAAACCAAATAAAAAACCAGTAAATTAATATTTGCTGGTTTTTTTCTATATGAAAAAAGTTTTATTTATATGTACCGGTAATTCTGCAAGGAGTATATTAGCAGAATCTATATTAAACAAATTTGGTAAAAAAAAGTTTAAAGCACTTAGTGCAGGATCTCACCCAAATGGTGTGGTACATCCAGAAACTTTAAAGTTCTTAATGAAAAAAAATTATTTAATTAAAAATCTAAAAAGTAATTCAATTAATGAAATTTTAAAATTAAATCCTAAAATTGATTATATTATAACCGTATGTGATAATGCGGCTAGAGAAGGTTGCCCTGTATTAAATTATAAAGGTAAACAAATACATTGGAGCATAAAAGATCCTGTTTCAGAATTTATAAAAACAAAAAAAAATATAGAATTTAGAAATGCTTATTATGAATTAAAAAATAAAATATTAAAATTTATAAAAATAAATGAATAATACAAAAAAATTAATATGTGAATTCATTGGAACATTTGCTTTAGTGTTTATTGGCGCTGGTTCAGTTGCAAATGGCAATGTTTTAATTTCTGTAGCTTTAGCTCATGGATTTACTGTTATTTTCTTAATATACATATTTGGCCATATTTCAGGAACTCATATAAATCCTGCAATAACTTTTGCTATTTATCTTGCTAAGAAGATATCGTCTAAATTAGCACTCTATTATATTATAGTACAATTGTTGGGTGCTTCTTTAGCAGCGTTAACATTATTTTATATCCATAATCAAGATCCAAACATAGATTATGGTGCAATATCACCAAACCTTGAAAGAATAACTATATTTAATGCTTTTATTTTAGAGGTTATCTTAACCTTTTTTTTAGCTAACTCCGTACTAATAGCTGCAGTTTCAAAAAAAGCAGGCCCCTTAGCAGGAAATGTAATTGGGTTTACGTTAATTGCATGTATTATGGTAGGAGGACCTTTAACAGGTGCAAGTTTAAATCCAGCGCGTAGTTTTGGGCCAGCTCTAATTTTAGGTAATTTTGAATTTATCTGGCTCTATATCTTAGCGCCATTAACAGGTGGATTTATAGCTTCAAAAGTATATAAAAAATTAATTTAAAAAGGAGAAACAAATGCTGTCAATAAACAACTTAAAGTGGCTATCAACTACTTTGGTTTTAAGTGGAATATTGCTTACTAATCTTAATATCTATCCAGTAAATATTTTCTTACATGGCACAGGAGTAGTTGGATGGGCTATAGCTGGTTTTGTTACTAAAGACAAACCAATATTAACAAATTTTGGTTTGCAAATTCCATTATTTATAATCGGATATTTTAAATTATTTTTTTAAAATAGTTTAATTTTTCTGATATATAAGATACTCATGTTTGCTCGCACATTAAAAATTATTTTTACATATTTTATTATAAGTTTTAGCTTTATAAATTATGTAATATCAGAAGACCTTACAAAACAAGAATCAATTGAAAAGGTTGTTTATTTTAAAGGCATATCTGGAAAATCACATTATTATGAACCGAGTGAATTAACTTTTTATACTGGCAAACTATACAGATTAATATTAAAAAATGTTAGTGATTCAAAACATTATTTTTCTTCAAACTCTTTTTCTAAATCCATTTTTACGAGAAAAATACAAATTAATTCTAATGGTAAAAAACTAGCGGAAGTAAAGGGTATAATTAATGAGGTTGAAGTGTGGCCTAATCATCAAATTGAATGGTGGTTTATACCAATTAAAACAGGTCGTTTTGAAGATTTGTTCTGTAAAGTAAAAGATATGAAAAGTGGTCTAAAACATAGTGAAATGGGCATGCAGGGAGTTATCATTATTAAGTAAAAGTAAATTAAAAGTCTAATCTCCAATTTAATTGAAATACATCAGCTTCATCAGAAGTATTTGTAGCATCAGAATAATCTGCTTCAACTGTATAGTATTCTACTTGAACGCTATGATGCGAATTAAAAAAATAATTAAGAGTAAATGTATGATCTACTATGTCACCTCTAGTTTTATTATTAGCAGCATCCGCGTAATCTTGGTACCCATAACGATATGCAATCATTGCAGCATTACTAGCTTTAATTCTTTCATACCTACCTTTGTTAGAATTATAGGCTCTCATTCTTTTACCTGTACCAATTGGTAAAAAATAAGAAGCAGTAACATAATGTGCCCATGCACTAAAATCATATTCAGCGGCAACAGAAGTGCAAGATCCACCTGTTAAAGCATCTCCACCACAACCATCAACTGACATCCACATTCTTTCATATTGAACATCTAATGGTCCTTGCCCGAAAGCAAGTTCAATGCCGTAACGTGTGGCATCTTTATGTTCGCCAGTTTTCAAAATATTTAATCTTGGGCCAGAACTTATAAAACGAGATGCATCAGTGCTACTAGAACCCCAATCATTATCACCTCCATCGACTTTATTGTATCCCCACATAAAACCTGTATGCAACCATTGTTTTTCTTTTTTATTAAATGCTAGTGGTGAATAAGTAGCACGGACACCATAAGTCCCATGTGTTAAATCAATATCAGAATTTTGACCTTCGCCAACAGAATAACTTAAATGTGTTGTCCAATTTTTTCCACTAGATAACAATCTATATCCTTTGCTACGCTCACCCTGACACCAAGAACTTAGTGTTCCATGACGCTCAATATGATTCGTAAAACGACTACTGTTTTGAACTTCCAAACCACAAGGTACTTGGTCGTTACCAACTATAAATTTATGTTTAATGTCATTCATTTTAAATTGATAGCCGATCCAGACATCTTTAAAATCAATATTGCCATCTAAAACAGTCTCCATATATGGTGCAAAATCAGGTTCAATTTTAAAAGAGACTGAACCAATTTGACCTGATGCACCAAGCCTAATTCTTCTATAATATAAATAATCACTATTAGTGGTTATTGTATTTGCGTTATCATCAGTATCGGCAAACCCTGATTGAATGTTAATTCGACCAAAAATTTGACCTTTAATATTTTTATTTTTAGACTCCCACTTGAGCTCTGTATCTGCACTAACAACTGATATTAAATTAATTGCAATTAATGCTGGAACTATTATTAATTTTTTTTTCATAATTATTCCTTATCAAAGTTATTAATAAACTCAAAATTAAAAATAATAAATTTGTACTACAATAAATTGTCAAAACTGTTACAAGTTTATTACATATGACATTTGAAAGTCAGTGCTGTAATTGTGTAATAAAAGATAAAATTAGCTTAAAATTGACTATTTTTCCTTTTCAAATAAATAAGAAAATAAATTCCAGGAATTGCAGCGATAGATGTAAAAATAAAAAAAGGTATCCAATTAAAAGTATCAACCAAATATCCGCCTGGAGATGATAAAAAAGTTCTTCCTAAAGAAGCAAACGCGGATAAAAGAGCATATTGCGTTGCTGTGTAACGTATATTACATAAACTAGATAAATAAGCGATAAATGCCGCGGTCCCCATACCGCTTGCTAAGTCCATAAAACCAATTGTTACAATTAAAAAACCAATGTTATAACCAATGTAAGCTTGTATTGCATAAAATAAATTAGATAACAATTGTAAAATTCCACATATTAATAAGCTTTTAAAAATACCTGATTGACTTACCAATATTCCACCAATAAAGGCTCCTACTAATGTTGCTGCTAATCCAAAAATTTTACTTACATTTGCAATTTCAATTTTACTAAAACCCATCTCTATATAAAAAGGATTGGCAACTACACTAACTAAAGCATCTCCAAATTTATACAAAACAACAAATAATAAAATTACAATCCAATTTCCTTTAGTCATAAAATCTTTAAAAGGATTTATTACTGAATTTTTAATCCATCCAAAAAAATTTTTTTTATTTGTTTGAATCAATGAACTTAACTCAGGTTCTTTAGAAAATAAAATTGCCAATGATCCAATTAAAATTTGAGTAGACATTAAGAGATAAACTTTTGACCAATCATAAAATGAAGCTAAATATAAAGCTCCCGCACCAGCTGATAACATTCCTATTCTATATCCAAAAACTATCATTGCTGCTCCTGCTCCATATAATTTTTTTTCTAAACTTTCTACTCTAAAAGCATCAATTACAATGTCCTGACTAGCTGAAAAAAAGGCAACCATAAGTGCTGCTACAGCAGTTAACTTTGGATCTACTGAAGGATTGCTATAACCTAAAAATATCAAAGAAAAAATTAATAGAATTTGTGTTAATAAAATCCAACTTCGTCTTCTACCTAGAAATTTTGTAAAAAAAGGAATTTTTAAATTATCCATAAAAGGAGCCCATAAAAATTTTATGCTATATGGAAGTCCAACAAGAGCAAAAAAACCTATTGTTGTTTTGGTTACACCAACTTCAAATAACCAAACTGAAAGTGTTGATAACGTAAGTAAAAGAGGAAGCCCTGAAGCATATCCTAAAAGCATTATCACTAACAATTTTTTATTTGTATAAATAGAAAAGTTTTTTAATTGCTGATGTAAAATCATTTTATTGATCTTTTAATTCTTTTTTAATTAACTCATTTAGGTTTTGCTCTGATCTTGCACCAAAATGGCTAATTATTTCACCTGCTGAAATAGAAGCTATATTTCCACTTTTTAAAATTGAAAATTTATTACAAATACCATATAAAAAACCAGCGGCAAATAAGTCTCCTGCACCAGTTGTATCTTTAACACTTCCTAAAACTCTAGGTTTTATTTCACAAGATTCATTATCATAATAAATTTTTGCCCCATCTTTTCCTCTAGTTAAAACTGCAATTTCAACCATTGAAGATATTTCTTTTGCGGCATCTTCAAAATTGTCTGATTCAAAAAGTTCTTTTATTTCAAATTCATTTGCAAACAAAATATCAACATGCTTCTTTATTAGTTCTTTAAATTCATTTCTATGTCGTTTAACACAAAATGGATCAGATAATGTTAATGAAACTTTGTTATCACTTTTATGTGCAATTTCAGCTGCTTTTACTAGACTTTCTTTTGCTAATTGCTCTTCCCAACAGTATCCTTCTAAATAAGAAATTTTTGAATTTTCAACTAATTTTTCATGAATATCTTCGGGGCTTAGAAGGGAACAGGCTCCGATATATGTATTCATAGTTCTTTGAGCATCAGGTGTTACAAAAACAAAACATCTAGCTGTTCCTGGCCCATCTTTAATTGGTTTAGTGTCATAAAAAACTCCTAAATCTTTTAAACTTTTTGAAAAAGATTTTCCTAAACTATCGTCCTTAATTTTTCCGATAAATGCTGGATTACCTGACAAAGATGCAAAGCCAACGGTAGAATTAGCAACTGAACCTCCTGCGATTTCTAAACCATTTTTTAGTGAAGAATAAAATTTTTCTGCTTTTTCATCATTAATAAGAGTCATAACGCCTTTATCAAGTTTGTTTTTTTTAATAAATTCTTCATCAACTTGATATAAAACGTCTACTACTGAATTTCCGATTCCTAAAAGGTCAAATTGTTGCATTTTTTTTTAAATTAAAATTTTTATCTTTAAAAGTACATAAATCATTTACGACACATTCATAACATTCTGGGTTTCTTGCTTTACAAACATACCTACCATGTAAAATTAATAAGTGGTGCGCTTTTTTCTTATATTTATCTGGAACATTTTTTTCCAAACCTAGTTCTACATCAATTGGCCTTTTTCCAGTCGCTATTTTAGTTCTGTTTGATACTCTAAATATATGTGTATCAACTGCAATAGTAGATTTTTTAAATGCTATATTAAGAACCACATTTGCAGTTTTTCTTCCTACTCCTGGTAAGGTTTCTAGATCTTCTCTTGTATTTGGAATATTTCCATTAAATTTTTTTATCAAAATTTTACTTAAGTTTATAATATTTTTTGCCTTTGAATTATAAAGACCTATTGTTTTTATTAAAAACTTTAATTTATTAATTCCTAAATTTATTATTTTTCTAGGACTATCTGCAACTAAAAAAAGTTTTTTTGTAGCTTTATTAACTCCGGCATCAGTTGACTGCGCTGATAAAACTACTGCTACGAGTAAAGTAAAATTATTTTTATACATAAGATCTGATTTAGGATTTTTAATTTTTTGTGACAATCTTTTAAAAAAAACTTTTATTTTATTTTTTTTCATATTTTTATAATTAATGTCTATATAATAGTTTTAATTTTTTTGATTAAAATTACTAAGTTATTTCATTTATGAAGAAAAATAAAAAAATTTTAGTACCTGGTGGCGCTGGATTTATAGGTTCTCACTTGTGTGAAAAATTATTAAATTTTGGTAATAAAGTATATTGTGTAGATAACCTCTTAACTGGTAAAAAAAGAAACATAAGTCATTTAATTAAAAATTATAATTTCAAATTTATTAAAAAAGATGTAAATAAAAAAATTATATTAAAAGTAGATGAAATATATAATTTAGCTTGTCCAGCTTCGCCAGTTAAATATCAAAAAAATCCTATTGAAACAATAAAAGCATCAGTTTTAGGCTCATTAAATCTTTTAGATTTAGCAAAAAAATATAATGCAAAAATATTACAAGCATCTACTAGCGAAATATATGGTGATCCAAAAGAACATCCACAAAAAGAAACTTATCATGGAAATGTAAACCCAATTGGATTTAGATCTTGTTACGATGAAGGAAAAAGATGTGCAGAGACATTGTTTTTTGATTATCACAGAGAAAAAAAAGTAAAAATTAAGGTTGCTAGAATTTTTAATACTTATGGACCTAAAATGGATTTCTTAGATGGAAGAGTTGTTTCAAATTTTATAATGCAGTGTCTTAAAAACAAAAATATAACAATTTATGGAAAAGGTCTTCAAACGCGGTCCTTTTGCTATATAGATGATATTGTTGAGGCTCTAATTAAATTTATGAATTTAAAAAATAATTTTACAGGCCCACTAAATCTAGGTAATCCATATGAAGTTAATATTTATGAAATTGCAAAAAAAATAAAAAAATTAACGAATAGTAAATCAAAATTAATTTTTAAAAAATTACCTGAGGATGACCCAATTAAAAGAAAGCCAGATATTTCATTAGCAAAAAAAACTTTAAAGTGGGTACCAAAAATTACTTTGAATAAAGGTTTATTAGAAACAATTAAATATTTTCAAAAAAATATATAATAAAATTTTTTCTTATAAGTTTAATGATTTATATAAATAAATGAAAATTAATATACTTTCACCAAATAACTTTTTTAAAGATCATTGTTCTTATAGTTTTGCGTATCCTATTATAAAATCAATTAATTTAATAAGAGAAAGTGGCGTTAATATAAGATTTCTTTATTCTGCTGAAAAAAAAATTTTTGATTGTGATATTCTAATTATAGATAGTAGATTCAGTGGTAAAAAAAATAAAAAAAAATTTATAAATTTTTTACAAAAAAATAAAAAAAAAAATTTAAAAATAATTTTTGCAGATACTGCAGATAATAGTGGTCAAATTCAAAATAATTTTTTGTTATTTGCTGATGCTTATTGGAAAGGTCAAATTTTAAAAAATAAAAAAAATTATTTAAAATCTCATTATGGTGGAAGATTATTTACAGATTTTTATAAAAAAAAATTTAATATTATTGATACAAAAAAACAATTGAGCGATAAAGTTAGTAACAAAAATTTATTAAAAAAAATAAAGGTTTGTTGGAATATGGGTTTGTGTGATCATGGTTATTTATCTCATTATAAGCAAAAATTATTTTCAATTTTTAAATTAAAAATATTTATAAATAATTCTAATAAATTTTTCCTTCCTTCAAATAAAAGAGAAAATCCTATTTCTTGTAGGATTGGAACAACCTACGAAAGAAAAACCATAAAATTTCAAAGAGAAAAAATAAGTAAAGTAATAAAAAATTTAACAGAAACCACAAAATTGAATCGCTATAAATATTTAAATGAAATTAAAAATTCAAAATGTGTTATATCTCCTTTTGGTTGGGGGGAGTTATGTCCAAGAGATTTTGAAACATTTCTTAATGGAGCAGTTTTAATTAAACCGAATATGGAAACAATTGATACTTGGCCGAATTGGTATAAAGTAAACCAAACATACATACCCTTTGATTGGGATTTAACTAACTTAGAGCAGAAAATTGAAAATACTATTAAAAATTATGAAAATTTTAAAAATATTGCCTTTGATGCACAAAAAACTTATTTACTTTATACTACAAAAAGTGACTCAGAAGAAATTTTTGCTAATAGATTTTTAAAACTTATAAAAAAATAAATGATAAAAGAAAATAAATTATATGAAATTTCTTTATACCCATACAGAAGTTTAAATAAAACCGGTTTTTTTATACTTATGTTTGTCTTAGGTATTATTAGTTTTGTAGCAGGAGTTGTTTTTATGATGATGGGTGCTTGGCCAGTATTTGGTTTCTTTGGATTAGATGTATTATTAGTTTATATTTTTTTTAAAATAAATTTTAAAAGTGGAAAACAAAAAGAAATTTTAATTTTAACAAAAACTAAATTAATAATTAAATTCTATAGTTCAAACAAAATTCTAAAAACAAGTCATTTGGATGCTAACTGGTTAAATATTAATTTAACAAAATCTAAAAATGAAATGAGTAAATTAAAAATATCGTCAAAAAATAAATCTATTATTGTAGGATCATTTTTAAGGCATAAAGAAAAACTAGATGTTATTAAATCTTTAAAAACAGCCTTAAAAAAAAACCATTTCAACTATGCAAAAGTAAATGTTACAAATTAAAAAAAATAATCTAAGTTATGTTTTGTTATTTTTGCTTGGATTAATTTGGGGTAGCTCTTTTCTTTTTATTAAATACACAGTTCTTTCATTACAACCTTTAACCGCAGTTTTTTTAAGAATGTTGGTTGCTACAGCTTGTTTATTTATTTATTTAAAAATAAATAAAATAAATCTACCAAAAAAAACTACTGATATTACAAATTATTTTGTTATTGCAATTTTAGGTAATGTTCTACCTTTTTTTTTGGTGAGTTGGGCTGAAATAACAATTAATACAAATGTAACAGGAATTATTATGGGACTTATGCCAATAATCACTGTATTTCTTGCTTATTTTTTTGTTAAAGAAGAAAAAATTAATATCTATACTTTTATAGGAATATTTTTAGGGTTTTTCGGTCTATTTTTTCTTTTAGATATAGTTGCAAATAAAAATATTAATTTAAATTCCTACTATGCGGTAATTATTGCTACCTTAAGTTTTGCTATAGCAACAATTTATGCAAGAAAAATACCTAAATTTAATCCTCTATATATATTAAGTGGTTCAACTTATTTTGCTTGTTTCATTCTAATACCTTTAGTATTTATTTTTGATGATCCTTTTAATGCTTCTCCAACTAATCAAAGTATTTTTTTTGGTATTATTTTAGGAATTCTTAATACAGCTATTGGAGGATTAATTTTTTTCAAATTAATTAAATTATCAGGAGCTGCATTTACATCTACTGTAAATTTTATTACACCTTTTGTAGCTATAGTTTGGGGCTATTTTTTTTTAAATGAAACTTTAAACTCAAATCAAATATTGGGGTTTATTTTTATTTTATTAGGAATATATTTAGTAAAAAAATCAACTAATACCCAAAACATCTGACATTGTAAAAAACCCTTTATTTTTCTTTTTCAGCCAAATTGCTGCATTTATTGCTCCAATTGCATAAATCGATCGATTGAACCCTTTATGTTTTAATTCTATTTCCTCGCCTTTATTTTTAAATACAACAGAATGATCTCCGACAATATTACCTTTTCTTTTACAATAAAAATTTATTTTTCCTAGCTCTTCTTTTCTTTTTTTATTGGGTTTCATTGAAGATTTTTTTTTCAAAATATAATTTTTTCCTGAAGCAACTGCTGATCCAAGTGCTAAAGCTGTTCCTGAAGGTGCATCTTTTTTATGTTTATGATGAATATCTAGTATTTCAACAGAAGTATTATCGCTAAACAAAATATTTGATGTTTTTTTTACAATTTCAATTAGCAAGTTTATGCCAATACTCATGTTAGGGGCAAATACAATACTAATTTTTTTTGATGCAGTTTTAATTTTTTTAACTTGGCTATTGTTAAAACCAGTTGTACCAATAACCAATTTTTTTTTAAGCATTTGCGCATATTTTAATGTTTCTAAAGTACTTAATGGCAAAGAAAAATCTATAATTAGATCGGCTTTTTTAAAAGCAACTTTTTTATCATTTGTTATTTCTAATTTTTCAATCGTTTTTCCAATACTATTAGAATTTTTATTTTCAATTACTGCTACTAATTCTAAATTAGGAAAGTTTTTAATTTCTTTAATAATTTGCTGACCCATTCTTCCAGCACTTCCGACTATCGCAAGTTTAATTTTTTTCATAATTTTAAGTATATATTATTTTTTTTTCCAAAGATCTTTTAATCTATCAAAAAAACCTTCTGATTGAGGACTGGTTGTTTTTTTATTATTATCTCCACTAAATTTTTTCAATAATTCTTTTTGGTTACTTGATAAATTGACAGGCGTTTCAACAAAAGCCTCCAAGTATAAATCTCCGCTTCCATTTTGTCTTACAATTGGCATTCCTTTGCCTGATAAACGAAAACTACTACCTGATTGGGTACCGGGTGGTATTTTTACCTTTACTATTGACCCATCTAGAGTTGGAACCTCTATGTTTCCTCCTAAAGCTGCATCTGTCATTGTTATGGGAGCTCTACAAAATAAATTTTCACCTTCTCTTTTAAAAACAGAATTTGGCTTCTCTTTAATAAAAATATATAAATCTCCAGGTGGGCCTCCTTGGTAACCTGCTTCACCTTCGCCAGTAAGTCTTATTCTTGTTCCATCTTCTACACCTGCTGGTATTTCAACTGACAAACTTTTTTTCTTATCAACTCTTCCTTGCCCTGTACAATCACTACAAGGATTTTTTATAATTTTTCCATGTCCTCTACAGTCTGGGCAAGTCTGCTGAATTGTAAAAAAACCTTGAGAAGCACGAACTGCCCCATGACCTTCACATGTAGGGCAATTTTCTGGTTGTGAATCTTTTTGATGTCCTTTCCCATCGCATGCTTTACATTTAATTTTTGTTGGAACATGTATAACAATTTTTTTTCCTGAAAAAATTTCCTCCAAAGAAACATCCATATCATATCTTAAATCTGAACCATATTCTTTTGTATTAGAAGTTCTTTTTCTTCCACCTCTGCCGCCAAAAATACTACCTATATCATCATCAAAATCTCCAAACATTTCTTCAAAAATATCTGAAAACCCGCCCTTAAAACCTTGAAAACCGGTTCCTCCATTCTCGAATGCCTGATGTCCAAATTGATCATACTGTGCTTTTTTTTCTTCATCTTTTAGGACATAGTAAGCTTCATTAATTTTTTTGAATTTTTTTTCTGCTTCTTTATCACCTTTATTTCTATCTGGGTGATATTTCATAGCTTTTTTTCTATAAGCTTGCTTTATTTCATCGTTGCTGGATGCCTTGCTTACTCCTAATGTTTCGTAGTAATCTTCTTTGGACATGCTAAAGATATAAGGGTTTATAATGAAAAAATGAAGGGGTTATGCGGATTTTTTATTATCTTTTTTTTTTACTTCTTCAAATTCTGCATCTACCACTTTTTCCTCTTTTTTGCTAGCATCCTTCTTTCCGCTATTTGGTGTCTCAGCTTTACCTTGATTAGGCTGTTGTTTTTGCGCTGCTTGTTGAGCTTCTTTATAAATAATTTCACCTAGCTTCATAGATGCTTGAGTTAGTGCATCAACTTTTGTTTTTAATTCCTCTTTATTATCACTATCTTTTACTTTTTTAAGAGCTTCCAAACTATCTTCGATTTTTTTCTTTTCCTCGGAACTGATTTTTTTACCATGTTCTTTTAAACTTTTTTCGGTTGCATGAATTAAAGAATCTGCCTGGTTTTTTAGCTCAACAACTTCTTTTTTATTTTTATCAGTTTCTGCATGTTTTTCAGCATCTTTAACCATTTTATCTATTTCTTCTTCTGAAAGTCCTCCCGAATCTTTAATTGTAATTTTTTGCTCTTTATTTGTTCCTTTATCTTTTGCTGAAACATTTAAAATACTATTTGCATCTATATCAAAAGTTACTTCTATTTGAGGAACTCCTCTTGGTGCTGTAGGGATGTTCTCTAAATTAAATTGTCCTAAAATTTTATTATCTCCGGCCATTTCTCTTTCTCCTTGAAATACTCTAATTGTAACTGCTGATTGATTATCTTCTGCCGTTGAAAATATTTGACTTTTTTTTGTTGGAATAGTTGTATTTTTATCAATTAATTTTGTAAATACACCGCCCAATGTTTCAATTCCTAAAGTTAAAGGAGTAACATCTAATAGTAAAACATCTTTCACATCTCCTTGCAATACTCCGCCTTGAATCGCAGCGCCAGTTGCTACAACTTCATCTGGATTAACTCCTTTATTAGGTTCTTTATCAAAAATTTTTTTTACAGTTTCAATTACTTTTGGCATTCTTGTCATGCCTCCTACAAGAATAACACTTTTAATATCACTAGCTTTTAAGCCAGCATCTTTTAAAGCTGTTTCACATGGTTTAATTGTTTTTTCTATTAAGTCTTCAACAAGTGATTCTAATTTAGATCTAGACAAAGTAACATTAAGATGTTTTGGCCCAGATTTATCTGCTGTAATAAACGGTAAATTAATTTCTGTTTGTGAAGAATTAGAGAGTTCAATTTTTGCTTTTTCAGCACCCTCTTTCAATCTTTGTTTTGCAAGCGGGTCTTCTCTTAAATCTACTCCATTTTCTTTTTTAAATTCATCTGCTAAATAATCTATAATTCTATTATCAAAATCTTCTCCTCCTAAAAAGGTATCGCCAGATGTAGATTTAACTTCAAAAACTCCTTCTCCTAATTCAAGAATAGAAATATCAAAAGTACCTCCACCTAAATCATAAACTGCTATTGTTCCTGATTCTTTTTTATCAAGTCCATAAGCAAGAGCTGCGGCAGTTGGTTCATTAATAATTCTTTTAACATCTAGTCCTGCGATTTTACCTGCGTTTTTTGTAGCTTGGCGTTGGGAATCATTGAAATAAGCGGGCACTGTAATCACCGCTTCTTTTACCTCTTGGCCTAGATGCTTTTCAGCAGTTTCTTTCATTTTTTGTAAAATAAATGCACTAACTTGTGCAGGAGCATATTTTTTGCCATTGGCTTCAACCCACGCATCGCCATTATCTCCCGATACAATTTTATACGGTACTAAATCCTTATCTTTTTCAACTTCTTTATCATCAATTCTTCTACCTATTAATCTTTTAACAGCAAATAAAGTATTTTCAGGGTTTGTTACTGACTGTCTTTTAGCTGCTTGTCCAACTAAAGTTTCTTTTCCATCTTTAGAAAAAGCAACCATAGATGGCGTCGTTCTAGCACCTTCAGTGTTTTCAATAACTTTTGCACTTTTTCCATCCATTATAGCTACACAAGAGTTTGTAGTTCCAAGATCTATACCAATTATTTTACTCATATTTATTTAACTACCTTTCTTTATAAATTCTAAACTGGTGAACTATATAATAATTTTCATCTTAATGTACAAGTGTTTGAGGAAAAAAATTATGTACTCTTTTTTTCTCCCTTTTTAGTTATTATCACAGAAGCTGGCCTTAGTAATCTATCTTTTATAAGATAACCGTTTTGAATAATTTTTATTATTTCTCCTTCTTCTTTGCTATTATTTAACTCTTCAGATACGGCTTCATGGAAATTTGGATCGAATTTTTTTCCTAAACAATCAATCTCTTTAATTTCAAATTTTTCTAAAGTTTTAAGAAAATCTTTAAAAATAAGATCTATACCTTCAACTAGTGGTTTAACACTATTGTTATTATCATTTTTAATCAAAGATATGCTTTCTTTCACTCTTACAAAATTATCTAATACTATAATTATTTCATTTGCAAACTCTGTTACAGCATATTTAAAAGTATCTTCTTTTTCTTTTTCGAACCTTTTTCTCAAATTTTCAATGTCAGCTAAATATCTTAAATTATCTTCTTTTGCTTTTTTAAGCTCATTTTTTAAACTAACTAAATTAATTTTTTGATCTTCATTATTTTTTTGATTAACTTTCTTTTTAGAATTAGCTAATTGTGGTTTATTTTTTTTTAATTTATCCATTATTATCTGTAAATATAATTAAAATGTATGTAAGATAATTTTCAAAAAGTTCAATATCCATGAGCAAAAACAAAAAAAAAATATCCTCTATTGTTATTGCAAGTCATAATCACGGTAAGATCAAAGAAATGTTACCATTTATAAAAGAATTAAATTGTAAAATATACCTTGCAAAAGATTTTAATCTTAGTGAACCAAAAGAAGATGGCTTAACTTTTATAGAAAATGCTTTAAAAAAATCAAGATATGTTAATAGTAAAACAAAAAAAATAGCAATTTCTGATGATTCAGGATTAGTTATCCCTTCCCTTCAAGGAAGGCCTGGAATTTATTCAGCTAGGTGGGCTGGTAGAGAAAAAAATTTTAAAGTTGCTATGAAAAAAGTTAATAATCTGCTTTATAAAAAAAAAACAATTGCGTATTACATATCCGTAATTTCAATTTCATGGAGTAAAAATAAAGAAAAAACATTTGTTGGAAAGATATATGGTCACATAACTTGGCCTCCTAAAGGTAAATTAGGTTTTGGATACGATCCTATTTTTATACCATATGGATATACTAAAACTTTTGGAGAGCTTCCGGAAAAAGTTAAAAACAAAATTAGTCATAGAGTAATAGCTTTTAAAAAGTTATTAAATTTTTTAACTTAGAAAGATTTTTTTTTGGCTAGTTTTTCTATTTTAAAGCTATTTTGTTTAATTTCTAATATAGAAAGTTTTCTTTCAACTGTTCCATTAGATAGAAATCTAAAATTACCATCAATACCAGTAAAACCGTAAGAATTTTGAAAATCATTATAATTTAATTCTTTTATACCATCATTCTTTTTTACAATTGAAAATACAGCTGTTATTGAATCATGAGCTAATGACGACAAACGAATAGGTTCGTACTTATATAATTTATAGAATTTTTTTTCAAAGTTTTTCCACAAATTTGGATTTGGTGCAACAAACCACGCGCCTACCAAGCCTGGTTCTGATCCTATATTATCAATATACCATTCTCCAGTACCAATTAATTTAACTTTTTGAAAATCTACACCATAATATGTTAATAATGCCACTGCTTGACGTAATCTATTTCCAGTTTCAATTAACAGCAAAACATCAAAGCCAGGATCAAAGTTTTCAAGTGGATTTTCTCCTGTATCTTCATCCTTTTCAATCTGTGGATTTTTTTCAAGACCAACTAATTTTTGAATTTCTTTTTCAAAATCTATGCCTTCAGGGTCGTACAATTCAATTCTATTAATTGATAATTTATTTTTGTTTAAAACTTTTCTATAAGTATTTAAAACTCTTTTCCCGTACTTAGATTTAGGTAGCAAGGCAGCATATCTTTTATAGTTTTTTTTTATAGTATGCTCGGTTACATCTATAATTTGTTGTTCTGGTTCAAAACCCATTAAATAAATACCATCTTCTTTTTGATTCCTATCGCTTGAAAAAGATATTAAAGGAACATTTTTATATTTTGCTATTTTTAAGGATTGATTTAAGGAGGATGAAAAAAATGGGCCTAAGATTACGTCTACATTTTGTTCAATTAACTCTTTTGTTAATTTTTTTGCAAGAGATGGATTTGCTTTTGTATCTTTAATAATAAGTTCGCTATTTATATTTTTATTATCAAAAATTACCATTTGCATAGTATCTAAAAGAGATTGCCCAATATATGAATGTTTGCCGGTTAGTGGTAAAAGAACACCTATTTTAAGTTTATCAGAAATAACTTTTTCTTTTACTTTTGCTTCTTTCTTTATTTTATTTTTTTTTACTTTTTTTTTTATACCAAAAAAACTAAAAGGGCTTTTTTCTTCTTCTTTTTCATCTAGATCTTCATATTCTATGTAATCTTTTTCAGCAGAATCTTTTCCATTTTGTGATTCTATATATTTTAATTCTTCCTCTGTTAATACTCCAGCTGAAACGGAACTATTGATAAACAAAAAAAATATAAAAGAAAAAAAAATTAATTTAAAATATAATTTAATTGGCACATTTTTTACTAACATAGTCTATTATTTAATTTAATGTTAAAAATTGATAATATTTTATTACCAAATGGATTATATATTGTTTCAACCCCGATTGGTAACTTAAAAGATATAACTATAAGAGCTTTATCAGTTTTAAAAAATTGTGATTTTATTAGTTGTGAAGATACACGTGTAACAAAAAAACTATTATCAAAATATCAAATAAAATCTAAAAAACTAATTTCGTTACATAAATATTCAAATCAAAATAAATTAATTTTTTTAGTTAATAAAATTAAAGAAGGAAAATCTATTGCCCTGGTAAGTGATGCTGGAACTCCAATAATTTCAGATCCAGGTCTTTCTTTAGTAATTTTAGCTATAAAAGAAGAAATAAATGTTTTCCCAATACCAGGACCCACAGCAATCGCAGCTTCCTTGGTTGGTTCTGGTCTTAAATCAGATAATTTTTTTTTTGTTGGTTTTTTACCAAACAAAAAAAATCAAAGATTAAATATATTGAAAAAAATTAAAAAAATTAATTCATTATTAATTTTTTATGAAAGTCCAAAAAGAATCCGAAAAACTTTAAATGATATGTTTTTAATATTTGGAGATAGGAAATGTGTAATTGCAAGAGAATTAACAAAATATTACGAAACTTTTTATAGAGGAAAATTAAGTAAATTAAAAGAAATAAATAAAGATTTAAAAGGAGAAATAACTATTATCATGTCTCCTCCAGAAAAAGAGCATGTTGTTGAAGAAAATAAAATTGATGATGAGGATATGGAAAAAATATCAAAGTTTGTAGAAAATAAACTTAGTAAAAAAGATTTATCAGAAATATTGTCAATAATATATAAAAAACCAAAAAAATTTTTTTATACAAAATTAATTAAAAGTATCAGATAATAAAATTATTAATTATGAAAGCATCATTAAAAAATTATCTTTTATTAATCTTTGTAAGTATCTTTTTAAACTCTTGTGCAGCAGTTAACGTAACAACTTCTAGTGTTAAAGAAAAAGGTATAAAAGAAGCAATTAGTGATGGAATCATTGATGCTGCAATTAATAAGGAGTTTATTAACCACAACGTAAATATGTTTATTAATGTTGAAATAGAAGTTGTAGAAGGAAGAGTGTTATTAACAGGGAGCGTAAAAATACCTAAACATAGATTAGACGCTGTCAAATTATCATGGAAAGTTTTGGGTGTTAGAGAAGTTATTAATGAAATTGATGTAACAGAAAAAGGTGGAATTAAACAATACTTAATTGATGTAAAAATTAAAACTCAAATTAGATATAAAATTATCGCAGATAAAAAAATTGCCTCTATAAATTATAACTTTGAAGCAGTTAATGGTAACTTATATATTATTGGAATTGCAAATAATAAAAAAGAACTAAAAAGAGTAGTTGATCATGCAAATACCATAAATGGTATTATAAAAGTTGTAAGTCATGTTATTATGAAAGATGACCCACGACGTAAAAAATATCAAAGAAAGCTTCAAAAAAAAAATGAATAAATTGCTAGTAGCAATTCAGATGGATCCTTTGAATGAACTACATCATGATTCTGATAGCTCTTTGTTAATGGCTAAAGAAGCGCAAGCTAGAGGGCACAAAATTTTAATCTATGAACCAAAGGATTTATCTCTAAAAAATAACGAATTATTCGCAAATGTATCGTCATTAAAAATTTATAAAAAAAAAAAATATAATTTTAAAAAAGGAAAAAAAAAAATAATTAATTTAAATTCTATAGATATTTTACTAATTAGACAGGACCCGCCATTTAATATCAATTATATAACTGCTACATATTTGCTTGAACATTTAAGTTCAAAAATACTTATAATAAATAATCCAAAAAGTATAAGGGATGCTCCTGAAAAATTGCATGTTACTTTTTTTAAAAAATTAACGCCACCTACATTAGTTTCTCAAGATGAAGTTGAAATTAAAAAATTTATTAAAAAAAATAAAAAATTAATTGTAAAACCACTTTACGAAAAAGGAGGTAAGGGAATTTTTAAAATTTCATCAAATGACAAAGAATTAACAAAAAAAATAAAAATTTTTTTAAAAAAAGAAAATCTACCTATAGTAGTACAAAAATTTATCCCTGAAGTAAGAGATGGAGATAAAAGAGTAATTATTATTGATGGAAATCCGGTCGGTGCAATGAAAAGAGTTCCTGCAAAAAATGAGGTAAGAGCTAATCTAAGTAGGGGAGGAACAGCACAAAAAACTGTTATGACATTTAGAGATAAGTTAATTTGTAAAAAATTAAAACCATGGTTAAAAAAAGAAAAAATTTTTTTTGCTGGCATTGATATTATCGGAAAATACTTGACTGAAATTAATTTAACCTCTCCAACTGGAATGGTTGAAATTAACAAACTTGAAAATGTAAGATTAGAAAAAATTTTTTGGGATAGAGTTGAAAAAAAATATAAACTATTTACCTAAAGCATTTATTATACTTTCACACATTTCTTTAGCATCTCCAAATAACATCATTGTATTGTCTCTAAAGAAAAGTTCATTTTCTACTCCAGCATAGCCAGCTCCAAGTGACCTTTTGCTAAATAAAACAGATTTTGCATTTTCTACTTCTAATATTGGCATTCCATATATTGGACTTTGTGGGTCTGTCTTAGCAGCTGGGTTTGTAATATCATTTGCACCTATTACAAAAACTACATCGGTAGATGCAAAATCCCTATTAATTTCATCTAGTTCTAAAACTTCATCATATGGAACATTTGCTTCTGCAAGAAGTACATTCATATGTCCTGGCATTCTTCCTGCTACAGGGTGAATTGCATATCTAACATTTACTCCTTTTTTTTTTAGAATATCACACATTTCCTTTAGTGCATGCTGAGCTTGAGCAACTGCCATACCATATCCAGGAACAATTATTACTGACTCTGAATTTTGCATCATAAAAGCTGCATCATTTGAATCTCCACTTTTAACTGGCCGTTGTTCTTCTTCTTTACCACCTTTAACTAAAACATCTTCTCCTCCAAAACCTCCGAGAATTACGCTTATAAAAGATCTATTCATTCCTTTACACATAACATAGCTAAGTATTGCGCCAGAAGATCCAACAAGTGCGCCAGTTATAATTAATAAATTATTTGATAAAGTAAAACCAATTCCACATGCAGCCCATCCAGAATAAGAATTTAACATGGAAACAACTACGGGCATGTCTGCTGCTCCAATTGGAATAATAATTAAAAACCCTATAATAAATGCAAGAATAGTAAGTCCCCAAAAAAAATTTTGGTTTTGTTCTAAACAAAATAAAACAATTATAAAAATTAAAGTTATACCTAAAATAGCGTTTAAAAAATGTTGGAATTTAAAAGTAATTGGATTGCCAGACATAATTCCTTGTAATTTTCCAAATGCAATTATTGAACCTGAAAAAGTAATTGCTCCTATTGCTGAACCAAGACTCATCTCAATCAAACTTGCAATTGGTATATTGCCTGTATCGCCAATATCATATGCGCTTGGATTATGAAAGGCAGCTCCTGCCACCATGACTGCTGCTAAACCAACTAAACTATGAAATGCAGCAATTAATTGTGGTAAAGCTGTCATTTCAATTTTTAAAGCAATTGAGGAACCAATTATCCCTCCTATAATAATGCCAATAGCAATAAGTCCGTAGCTTTCTATTCCAGGTAAAAGTAATGTTGTAATAATTGCAATTATCATTCCTGTAATACCATAAATATTTCCTCTTCTTGCTGTTTCTGGTGATGATAATCCTCTAAGAGCTAATATAAAAAAAACTCCAGAAATTAGATATGCGAGTATTGAATAATTTTCCATTTATTTTTTTTTCTTTTTAAACATTTTCAACATTCTCTGAGTAACAATAAAACCACCAAAAATATTTACTGAGGCTAGCACAACTGCAATAAATCCCATTATTTTTGAAATACCAAAAAGTGCTGGGCCAACTGCAATAAGAGCTCCTACAATTATTACGCTAGATATTGCATTAGTTACAGACATTAAAGGTGAGTGTAAAGCAGGGGTAACGCTCCATATTACATAGTAGCCAACAAAAATAGCTAAAATAAATACTGTTAATTCTTGTAATAAATGTTCCATAATTATAAGTTCATTAATTTTCCTTGATGAGATAATAGTGTTTTAGAAATAATTTCATCATCTAAATTTACTTTTATTTTTTTATTTTCATTATCTATTAGAATTTTTATAAAATTAAAAACATTTTTTGAAAATAATGTACTTGAATCTCCAGGAATTCTACTTGGATAATTTGTATAACCAATTATTTTTATACCTTTGTGAACAATAATTTTATTTTCTTCAGATAATTCGGCATTTCCACCTGTTTCGACTGCAAGATCAACAATGACAGATTCAGATTTCATTTTTTCTATAATTTTTTTTGAAATTAATCTTGGTGCTCGCTTATTTGGTATTAAAGCTGTACAAATAATTATATCATTTTCAGGAATAGCTTTTTCCAAAGCTTGTTCTTGCTTTTTCTTATAATCTTCAGTCATTTCTTTCGCATACCCTCCTTCTGTTTGACTTTTTTTCAAAACTTCTTCATCAAAAACAACAAACTTTGCTCCTAAGCTTTCTACTTCTTCTTTTGCCGCTAATCTAACATCATAAGCAGATACAACTGCTCCTAAGCGTTTGGCTGTTGCAATCGCTTGGAGACCTGCAACACCTGCACCTAAAACTAATACTTTAGCTGGTGTAACAGTTCCAGCAGCCGTCATCATCATTGGAAAACTTTTTGAATATTCATGAGCTGCGTCAAGTACTGCTTTGTATCCTGCAAGATTGCTCTGAGAAGATAAAACATCTTTATCTTGTGCACGAGTTATTCTAGGAATATTTTCTAAAGCAAATGCCGAAATTTTTTTTTTATTATATATAGCATTTTCAGAAGAATTTTTTTGTGGGGATAATAATCCTATTAAAATAGCCCCAGTTTTCATTTCTTTAATTAAGCCAGGGTCAAGTTTTTGTACTTTTATAATAACATCACTCTCTTTAATCGATTTTTTTATATTATTACTGATATTCGCGTTTGCTTTTTTATAATCTTCATCTAAAAAACCTGATTTAGTTCCAGCATCCTTTTCAACTACAACTTTAAATCCAAGATCTAAATATTTTTTAATTTCATCTGGAACTAATGCTACTCTATTTTCGTTATCACTATTTTCTTTTAAAACTAAAAGGTTTATCATAATAAATATAAGATTAATTTTTTAATCGTAGTGTTAATATGAAAATAAAGAAAAAATTTAATTATGCAACACTTTGCATTGTCCTTTTAATTGGGATAATAATTGGATATAGCCCAAATTTAATAACTACAAAAAACTTTAGTAGAATTCATGCTCCTATGGGTATAGAAATTAATATGCGTTTGTCTTATTTAGACGATGCAATTCATTATGAATTATCTGTAAATGACTTCGACCAGAAAAAAATAAAAAAATATAAATTTCCTTATACAAATAGAATACCAATTGGAATTATAAAAGATAATTTATCAAACAATCATACAATAACTTTTATTCTTCAAGACAAGCCTGGTATTGCAGTTTTATATAAAAAAAGTATATCTGCGCAATCTTTTTTATCACATTATTGTGGTTGTACTATTTTTTTTAAAGGAAGAATTGAGGAAAGAGAAGTAACAGATTTAAAAAAATTATGGAAACACTCTAATCAATTTATAGTTCCAAGTAGTTTCTTATATGATAGATCTATAATGTTTTCTGAAAAATTATCTTTTTAGTTCTTTGATATCATTGGTCCCAATTGCTGACCACCAAATATATGGATATGAAAATGTGGTACTTCTTGGCCTGCATTAACTCCATGATTAGCCAATAATCTATAACCACCTTCAACTAAATTTTGATCTTCAGCAACTTTACCTACAACTTTAAAAAAACCTTCAATTTCATCTTTTGATCCATTTTTAGAAAAATCTGCGAACGAAATATACTTGCCTTTAGGAATTACTAAAATATGTAATTTTGCTTGTGGGTTTATATCATGAAATGCTAAAGCATATTCATTTTCAAAAACTTTTTTACATGGAATTTCTTCTCGTAAAATTTTTGCAAAAATGTTGTTATCGTCATATTTCATATTTTTTTTCTTTTTATTTTTGGTTTTTTCATTCTTTTATCTAATTCATTCCAAATTTCATCTGGTTTTACTCCTAGCTTTGCCCACATAACTATTAAATGATAGAGCAGATCACAACTTTCTTGAACTGCTAATTTTTTTTTTCCTTGAACTGCTTCAATTATTGTTTCTGCAGTTTCTTCTGAAACTTTTTGTGCTATTTTGTTCATTCCTTTATTAAATAAGAAGGAGGTATAAGAACCTTTTGATTTTGATTTTTTTCTTTCTTCTATAAGTTTAAATAAAGTATCGATAATTTCGCCTGTTCTTTTATTATTCATTTTAAATCCTTACTGCTATTCCTTTTTCTTTCATTTTTTTTTTTACCTGTTTAATAGTATATTTACCATAATGAAAAATTGAAGCAGCTAGAACAGCTGAAGCTTTTCCAATTTTTATTCCATCTACAAGGTGTTGTATATCTCCTACTCCACCTGAAGCAATTACAGGAATATTAACAATATTAGATATTTTTTTTGTTAATTCTAGATCGAATCCTGATTTTGTTCCATCTTTATCCATTGAGGTTAAAAGTATTTCGCCTGCACCTAAATTTTCCATTTTTTTTGCCCATTTAATTGCATTAATACCAGTTTTCTTTCTACCTCCGTGAGTAAATATCTCCCATTTATTTTTTTCAATTTTTTTTGCATCAATTGCAACAACAATACATTGGTTTCCAAATTTACTAGATGATCTTTTTATCAAATTAGGATTTTTTATTGCAGCTGTATTAATTGAAACTTTATCTGCTCCACATAAAAGTAATTTACGTATGTCAGATACAGATCTAACTCCTCCACCTACTGTTAGTGGCATAAAACATTTTTGCGCAGTTTTTTTTACAACATTATAAATAATATTTCTTTTATCACTACTTGCAGTTATGTCTAAAAAACATAATTCATCTGCTCCTTCTCTATCATAAATTTGTGCTTGTTTTACTGGATCTCCTGCATATTTCAAATTTACAAATTTAGTTCCTTTAACCACTTTTCCATCTTTAACATCTAAACAAGGAATAATTCTTATTTTTAACATATTAATTTTTTTTCAATATTTTAATTGCTTCAATTATATCAATTTTACCTTCATATATCGCTCTTCCACAAATTACTCCTTCAATTCCTTTTTTTTCATTATTTTTTAAAACTTTCAAATCATTTAAGCTTGTAACTCCTCCAGAAACAATAAAGGGTTTAGAAAAAATATTTACATTTTTTATAATAAAATCTAAATCAATGCCCTCCATAGCTCCATCTTTTTTTATATTTGTGCAAACAACAGAAGCAAAATTTAAACTATTAAATTGTTGAGATATTTCAGATGCATTTTTGTCAGTTTTTTTTGTCCAACCTTCAATTGCTAATTTATCTTCTATCAAATCAATTCCTAAAACAATTTTTTTTGGATATTTTTTTATAACTTCTCTTACTAAATCTGGATTATTTATAATTAATGAACCTAATACTAATCTTTCTACTCCAATTTCAAACCATTTATCTATTGTTTCTATATTTCTAATTCCACCACCAAGCTGAATTTTTATATCAATTGAAGATATTATTTTTTTTATTACATCGCTGTTTATAGATTCACCTTGAATAGCTCCATCAAGATCAACTATGTGAATCCATTCGCATCCTTTATCTTTGAAAAATTTTGCTTGATTTACTGGATCCTTATTAAAAATTGTAACATCTTCCATTCGGCCCTGTACTAAACGAACACAAAAACCATTTTTTATATCAATTGCCGGAAACAAAATCATATTAATAAACCCAATTAATAAAGTTTTTTAAAATTTCTATTCCATTTTTTTGACTTTTCTCTGGATGAAACTGAGTACCTATTATATTTTCTTTTCCAACTATAGCAGTAATATTTTGTTCATAATCGCAAGTTGCAATAATATTTTTTTTATCTTTACAAACAAAATTATAACTATGGACAAAATATGATTCGAATTTTTTATTTTTTATAATTGGATGTTGATTTAACATTTTTACTGTATTCCATCCCATGTGAGGAATTTTAGTTTTTTTATTTTTTTTTAGTTTAACTACTTTACCTTTAATCCAACCCAAACCTTTGTGATTTCCTTTTTCTTTTCCTTCTGTAGCTAAAAGTTGCATACCAACACAAATTCCTAAAAAGGGTTTTTTTTTTCCAATAACTACTTCATTTAAAATGTCAATCATGCCTGATATCGATTTAAGGCCTTTCATACAATCAGAAAAAGTACCTACTCCGGGTAAAACTATTTTATCTACATTTAATAAATCTTTAGATTTAGAAGTAACAAAAATTTTACTTTTTTTATTTTTTGCTGCTAGTTCCAAAGCTTTATAAGCAGATTGTAAATTTCCTGACCCATAATCTATTAAAGCAGTTTTCACTTTTTTTTATAATTTACCTTTTGTTGAAGGAATTTTTCCTTTTTCTCTAGGATCAATTGAGACTGCTTCTCTCAAAGCTCTTGCTAATCCTTTATAACATGTTTCTATAATATGGTGATTATTATCTCCGTATAAATTTTCAATATGTAGTGTGAGACCTGCAGCTTGTGAAAATGCTTGGAACCATTCTTTAAAAAGTTCACTATCCATTTTCCCAACTTCTTTATTAGTAAATTTTACATTCCATATTAGATATGGTCTGTTAGATAAGTCTATACTTACCCTAGTTAATGTTTCATCCATAGGAATAAAAGCATTTCCAAAACGTTTAATAGATTTTTTGTTTCCTAAAGCTTTTGAAACGGCTTCACCTAGTGCAATTCCTGTATCTTCTGTTGTGTGATGATCATCAACTTTTAAGTCTCCTTTTGCTTTCAAATTAATATCTATAAGACTATGTTTTGAAAGTTGTTCTAACATATGATCTAAAAAACCAATACCAGTAGAAATATTAAATTTGCCTTTACCGTCAATTTTAATATTAACTGAAATATTAGTTTCACTAGTTTTTCTATTAATTTTTGATTTTCTCATTTTTTTTTATATATAACTCTTACATTTTTAGAAAAATACATTATTTATCCAATAGTAACAAATATTAATAAATTGTAATGATAAAAGAAAATTCAAATAATAATATGCATGGAACTACTATTTTAGCTGTAAGGAGAAAAAATAATGTTGTTATTGCTGGTGACGGGCAGGTAAGTTTAGGTAATACTGTTATGAAATCAAATGCAGTAAAAGTTAGGAGACTAGCAAATAATAAGGTTATAGCTGGATTTGCCGGTGCTACAGCAGACGCATTTACATTATTTGAACGACTAGAAGGAAAACTAGAAAAACACCAAAATCAACTTACAAGAGCATGTGTTGAATTAGCAAAAGATTGGAGAACTGATCGTTACTTAAGAAGATTAGAAGCAATGATGGCAGTTGCGGACAAGTCTGTTTCATTAATTGTTTCTGGTACTGGAGATGTTGTTGAACCAGAAGATGGTTTGATTGGTATTGGTAGTGGAGGTACATTTGCCTTGGCAGCTGCAAGAGCGCTTATGGATCAAGAAAAATTAAGTGCAGAAGAAATTGCAAAAAAATCAATGAAAATTGCATCTGATATTTGTATTTATACTAATTCAAATTTTACTATTGAAAAATTATAGATTATGGATGACACAATAAATAAAGATTTTGTTAATAAACAAAAAATAGAGGAAAAAAAAAATTTTACTCCTAAAGAAATTGTTAAAGAACTAGATAGATATATTATCGGGCAAAATGAAGCCAAAAAGGCTGTTGCTCTTGCATTAAGAAATAGATGGCGTAGACAAAGAGTCCCTGAAGATTTAAGAGAAGAAATATTACCAAAAAATATTTTAATGATTGGTCCAACTGGTGTTGGTAAAACTGAAATATCTAGAAGGTTAGCAAAATTAGCCGAAGCACCTTTTTTAAAAGTTGAGGCAACAAAATTTACTGAAGTTGGCTATGTTGGTAGAGATGTAGAACAAATAGCAAGAGATTTATTACAAATATCAATTACGATGACACAAGAAAAATTAAGAAACAAAGTTAAAGCTCAGGCTCAACATAATGCCGAAGAAAGAGTTTTAGACACCTTGGTTGGAAAAAATGCAAGTTTAGAAACAAGGTCTAAATTTAGAGCCCAACTTAGAAGTGGAAAGCTGAATAAAAAAATTATAGAAATCGATCTTGTAGATAACCCAAGTAGTAATGTTCCTACTTTAGATATTCCTGGAATGCCTGGAAGTCAGGTTGGTATGATTAACTTAAATGAAATATTAGGTAAAGGAATGGGACAAAAAAAGAAAAAAAAGAAAATTGCAATTGAAAAAGTTTACAAACCATTGATGGATGAGGAATCTGATAAATTAATAGATCAGGAAAAAATAATTTCAAATGCAAAAAAAGATGTTGAAGAAAATGGTATTGTTTTTTTAGACGAAATGGACAAAATTTGTGCAAGATCCGAAAGAGTAGGAGGAGATGTAAGTAGAGAAGGAGTCCAAAGAGATTTGTTACCAATAATTGAAGGTACAACTGTATCAACTAAATACGGTTCAATTAAAACAGATCACATTTTATTTATAGCATCAGGAGCCTTCCATTTATCCAAACCCTCTGATCTTTTACCTGAACTTCAAGGTAGGCTTCCTATAAGAGTAGAATTAAATGCTTTAACTAAAGATGATTTTATAAAAATTTTAAATGAACCAGAAAATAGTTTAATAAAACAATATGTGGCGTTATTAAAAACTGAAAAAGTTGAATTAGATTTTGGCAAAGATTCAATTGATGAAATTGCAAAACTCGCAACCGAAATAAACTCAAATGTTGAAAATATTGGAGCTAGAAGATTACACACAGTTTTGGAAAAATTAATAGAAAATATAAGTTTTAATGCCACAGAAAACAAAGGAAAAAAAATAAAAATTACTTCTAAACAAGTTAAAGATGAAGTTGGAAAACTTGCAAAAAATGTTGATTTAAGTAAGTTTATTTTATAGTTATTTCTTTAAAATTTTCTTAAAAATACATAGATAGCCCCGCTGCCACCATGTTTTTTTGATGCATAATTTATTGCCAAAATTTTATTACGCAATTTTTCTTCATTTAACCAAAACAAAATATTTTTTTTTATTTTTCCTTCACCCTCTTTTCCTTTTCCAGTTATAACTAAAACTAATCTTAAATTATTTTCTACTGATTTATTTATAAAATCTTCAAGTGAATTTTTTGCTTCTATTTCGTTAAAACCATGTAAATCTAATTTATTTTCTATATGAACATTTCCTTTATTTAAGTTTCTTAAATTTTTTTTACTTAATGCTTCTCCTTGCCCAAATTTAAGTTCATTAAATTTTTTTATATTTTTTCTATTATTTTTAGACTTAATTGAAGCTTTATCTTTTTTTTTCTTCGGGTAACTATTTAAGTTTTCAGTAAATAGATCCCACAAAACTTCATCTTCTATAGATAATTTTTTTTTTTTAACCAGATTTTGTAACGACAAGTTTCCAATTAGGATTATTAGATTTTAAATCTTTGGAAAATGTCCAATAATTTGTATGATTTTCAATATACTCGTCGTTCCCCTCTAAAATTTTTCCTTTTTCATTTTTTAACAGATTTACTTGTTCAGAAACAAATTTTACGACTATATCTGCTATCGTAGATTTTATATTAATTTTTTCTACTCCTGCACTTTTTATTGAAATTAAAGTGTGTTCTAAAAAAAGTTTTTTTCGTGATCTAGATTTTATTTCTTTTAAAAAATTGTTAAAAACGTTTGTACTTAACAAATATTTAATTTTATCAATGTCACCTTTTGCATATGAATCAATAATGGTTTGAAATGCAGTTTTAGCTCCCTCTAAAAATTTTTTTGGTGTAAAGCTTTTATCATAATAACAAATTTTTTCTACTGACGTTGCATTTTTAAGAATACCTTTTTCATCTTTTAAAGAGTCATTAAAAATTTTGCTTTTTTCTGCTTCTTTGTCATTAATAATCTTCTTTTTCTCAGTACCTAAAGAGGTAGCTTCTTGCATAAAGAAGTTTTTAGGTCTTTTTTCATTTCCTGTTCTTCTACCTAAAACGCTTCTTAATTTTAAAATTAAGAATGCTGCAACTAGTGCAAAAAAAATTAAATCTGGTGTTAAAAATGTATTCATAAATAAACTTATACTTTAAATTAATTTTAAAGTAAACTGAATAAGAATGTAGTCGTTTTTTTTAGTAAGCAAACATGTTTTTTTTATTTTTTATAGCAATACCAATAATGGAAGTAATTCTATTTATTACAGTTGGAAAACATATTGGATTATGGAATACAATTTTAATTATAATAGTTACTGGTATTATTGGAGCAATACTTGTAAAAAGTCAGGGAATTTCAATTATAAACAAGGCAATGGAAGAACTTAAATCAAATAAAATGCCAATATTATCTATATTTGAAGGAATTGCCATTCTTGTAGCTGGAGCCTTTTTATTAACACCAGGTTTTCTTACTGACACACTAGGTGGTTTATTATTAATACCTAAAACAAGAAATATTCTTATTGAATATATAATTTCATTTTTAAAAAAAAGAGCAAATTTTAAAGATAAAGAAAATAAAATATTTGAAGGTGATTATGAAGAGGTTGATGATACAAAAAAAAAGTAGCTTTTTTTTAACCTATGATTAATATGCATAAACAATAAAAAAATGGCAAAAAAAGTAGATAAAAAACCTGGTTTTGTTCCTGAAGGCGCGCCCGCAGGACTATTCATTAATGCCCAATATTTAAAAGATTTATCTTTTGAAAATCCAAACCCTTTGGATGCATACAAAAAAACTGATGAAAAACCAGATATACAAGTAAATGTAAACACTGCGGTAAGGAAGCTACCTGATAACGCATTTGAAGTTATATTAGATATAAAAACTGAGGCAAAAAAAAAAGATAAAATTTCTTTTATTGCTGAAGTAAGTTATGCTGGAATTTTTACATTAAATCAAGTACCGCCAGAACATGAAAAACCTCTACTGTTAATTGAGGCTCCAAGAATGTTATTTCCTTTTGCAAGAAATGTTTTAGCTGAGACTACAAGAGATGGCGGCTATCCACCCTTAATGCTAAATCCTATAGACTTTGCAAGTCTATATCAAAAACAAGTAGAAAAAGAAAAAAATAAAAAGAACTAGTTAAAAATATCAATAATCAAGTTTGGCAGTTGTATATAGGAACATTTTTTATGTGTTTTCTTAATTTTTTATAAATAATATTTTCAAATTTTTTTTTCTTTACATCACTATATGAATAAATTCCATTTTTATTTTCAAGATCTAATAAATTTATTCTTTTACCAGAATTTTCTTTTATAATTTTTTTAAACATTTTTTTTGGAAATCTCATCATTCCAAAACTTATAGAATGTATGCTATCATTAGGAATATTTTTAGATATATCTAGAAATAATTTTTCGTAAATTTTTGCAAAATTACATGCTGGTATTATTGGATCAAATCTTAAACCTATTTTCCACCCTTTATTTGCTAGATTTTTCATAGCAATAATTCTTTTTTTTACACTTGGAACTTTATGCTCAATTAATTTTGAAATATTCTCCGGTGTAAAACTAAAAGCAACTATACAATTGTCTATTGGCTTGTGTTTTAATATTTTTTGAATTTGGGTACTTTTAGTTCTTAATTCTAAAATAGCATTTTTATTCTTTTTAAAAATTGGAATAAAACAATCAACAAAGTTTGTTATTCCATCAAACGCAAGAGAGTCACAGTCATACCCAGAAAAAAAGTATGATTCTTGATGTCTATTTTGTTTTATTTTTTCTTCTATTTCTAAAAAAAAATCTTCATAATTTACAAATAAAAGATAATGTGATGACATATGCTTTCCTTGTAAAAAACAATATTCACAATCATAAATACAATTAAGCATGTGTGAAAAATAGTAATTTTTTTTTCCTCCTATGCTAAATGATTTTGGTATATCGTGGAGTTTTCTTCCTTCTTTTTTTGCTAAAATTAAAGAAGGTTTTTTTTTTTGTATTCTGAAATTTTGAGATTTAATATTAAAAATTTCTCCATAATGATCACAATAAATTACTTCAATTTTTTTTTTAAATTTAGATATAATTTGATTGGTTCTAGGATGATTTTTTATTTGGTTTTCAATATAAATTGTTTCTATCATTTATAAAACTTTCGATAATTTATTTTTAATATCTTTTATTGGTTTTTCCCAATTACTTTTTTCTTCCTGCCTAAATATTTCTAAATTTTTATACCATGGAGACATTCTCCCATAATTTGTCCAAGGCCAGTTTGGTACTTTTGGTTCCAGCATCCAAGTTTTTTTACCAATTGCACCTGACAAATGTACAATAGAAGTATCAGAAGAAATTATTAAATCAAGATTTTTAATAATAGCAGCTGTATCTATAAAAGCATCATCTCCAATATCAATAATATCATTATTGTCATTCATATATTTATAAAATTTTGAATCTTTTATTTGTTCGTGTCCATTTCCCTTTTGTAAACTAATAAAATCTAAATTTTTAAATTCCAGCAATATTTCTAAATCTTTTAATTTAATTGCTCTAGATTTTGAGCCTGAAGAATCAACATTTCCTTGCCAAAATAAACCTATTTTAAAGCCTTTTTTTTCTTTTAGTTTATTTTTCCATTCTTCAACTAAATTTTTTTCAGGCTTAATATAATTAAAATTGGGAATATTTTTTAAATTGGTCTTAAACAAATAAGGTAGACTCATAATAGGTATATAAAAATCATGATTTTCAATTGTATCTTCAAAATCATAAAATTTTTTTATGCCCCCCACAGAACTTAAAATTCTAAATAATTTTTTGTTACATTGTAAATTAACTTCTTCGCTATATTCCTCTAATAATTTTACGTATCTAACAAATTGTAAAACATCTCCAAAACCTTGTTCTGCTATAATTAGTATTTTTTTATTTTTTATTTCATCTATTTTCTCTGGTTTTTTTTTATTTTCACTGAGAATTAATGGATAATCTGATGCTTTAAGTCTATATTCATAGTTTTTTAAACCCTCATCGTAATTTCCTTCTCTAAGCATTTCTATTCCTAAACTGTATCTAATGTCTGCCTCCATTTTATTATTTAAAATAGATTTATAATTATTTTTTAAAACTAAATCATTAAAATTTTTAATAGCTTCTTTTGAATTTCCATTTGCAGAATGTGCAACTGCTAAATTAATTTTTGCAGGTATATTGTCTAGATCTAACTCTGTAGTTTTTTGAAAAAATTTAATAGCTTTTTCTAAATTATTTTTTTCTTTGAATGCATTTCCTAAATTATAGTATGAATGAATAAATTTTTTATCAATTTCAATAGATTTTAAATAATTTTTAATTGCTTCATCATTTTTTTTTTGCCTTAAAAAAGAATTTCCTAAATTGTAATATAACGCAGCTAGTGAAAATTTAGAATCTTTGTCATTTGGATTTTTTTTTAGTAATTCTTCTAATTTTTTTTTTATTTCAAAAAATTTTTTTTTTTCCATTTTATTTGATAATCAACTTTTTGATTTCAGGTAAGTATAAGTATTCAACTTTGGAATTATCTAAAAGATTTAAAGCATCTTCTAAAGTTTCTACTAATGGTTCCCCAGCTAAATTTAATGAAGTGTTAAAAAGTATTGGAATTTTTGTTCTTACTTTAAAAGCTTTAATAAGATTATAGAAATTTTCATTTTGTTCTTTATTAATTGTTTGAATTCGGCATGTATTATCAAAATGTATAATAGCTGGAATTTTTTCTTTAATATTTGGTTTGCAATTTACAGCGTACATCATAAAAGGAGTTTGTTCCATTTTTCTTAAATCAAACCAATCATTAACATCTTCTTCAAGAATTGTTCCTGCAAATGGTCTAAACCATTCTCTTTTTTTTACTTTATTAACTAGATCTTTTCCGTTTTTAACCCTTGGGTCAAATAAAAGCGATCTATTTCCCAAAGCTCTTGGACCTGCTTCTGATGATCCTTGAAAAATTGCAACAATATTTTTTTTTTCTATAATTTCAGAAATTTTTCTTTCGTCTGTATTTTCAACTTTTCTCCCTTTTAACAAATTTCCGTATTTTTCTGATTTATATGATGGTCCCAAATAAAGATTTTTTATAGGTTTTTTTTCAGTTTTTTTTGCTAACTGATACCATAATCTTTTTGCGGCACCTAATGATGTTCCGCCATCATGACTAATTGGTTCTATGTATAAATTTTTTTTATTATTTAAATGCTCTAAATATTTATAATTAGCTACACAATTTAATGCATACCCTCCTGATATAACTATATTTTTCTCACCTGTTAAATCAAAAGCTTTATCAATTAAAAAACACATTTGTTTTTCTGTTTCTTTTTGAACAGCATATGCAATATCTTGACGGTTTTTTTCTAACTCTTTTTTATCATTAGTTTCAAGCCATTTAAATTTTTTTTTGTTTAAAATTGCACCATTAGGAAAATCTGGAATAAAAAAATCTTTGTTAGATAAATTTTCTTTATTAAAAAGTTGCGGAATTTTTTTGTTTTCTTTACCTAAAGCTGATAATCCCATTGTCTTACCTGCCTCTAAAACATGAAAATTACAATAATTTGTTGCTGCCTCATATGTTTTTGCTATTCCTGGGTGGTTTGTAAAAAATAATTCTTCTCCTTGTGGCCCCTTTTGTTTGGAATTTTCTCTATCCCATCCTTTTACACCTATATGTTTGTAAATTGGTAGAAAATTATTAGGGTAAGATGCTTTAAATATACTTTCAAATTCATAGCCTGTTATACCTTCTCCCAACTGGATAAAAGTACCAGCGCCATCAACAATAAGTGCTGCTGCCGAATCAAAACCACTATTATAAAATGCTAAAGCTGCATGAAGTTCGTGATGCCTATCACCCATTTTAAAATATTGATCTTTATTTTTAATTAAACCAATTTTTCTAGCAAACCCCATATATAAATCTTCTTGTGTCCAATCAAGCGGAGGTTCAAACGTATAGGTATGGGCAACAGCTATATAGTCAACTTTTTTGGTATACTCTTTTAAAAATAAAAGTCCTTTAAAAGGTGCTCCATCATATTTAGAACGAGTTAAACGTTCTTCTTCAATATAAAATTCTACTTTACCATCATTTATTAAACAAACACTTGCGTTGTGTCCTCTTGATATTCCAGCAATTTTCATATTTTTAAAAATTCATTAATCAGTTTATCTATAATATTAGCATTAGTATGAATCCAATTTTCAATTTTTTTTGATGAAATATTTAAAATAGAGCTTTTTTTGTTATCTGATATTATTTTTATACATTGTACCTTTTCTGGGCCTGCATATACCCGAGCTCCTTTAAAAAAACCTGATGCCTCCATATCATAAAGGGAATCTGTTGTATATTTTATTTTTGGAAATCCTACTGTTATTAGAGAATTTTTTTTTATTTTTGTCTTCCAAAGTAAAGATGGATACCAACTATATTTGGTTTTGTTATCGATAACTTTTGAAACTAATATAATTTCACCTAACTTATAATCCTTATGTCCTGCAATTCCAATATTTAAAAAAAAAGAATTTTTATCGGTTTCTTCAGCTAAGTATATTGTGGCTTTCTCCGCACTTTTTTTTCCTATTCCAGATATTATTAAATTAATTTTTTTTTCTTTGTTAGAAAAAAAATTTCTCGAATTTTTTTTTAACTCCCATTGATTTATAAGTGGCATTGCTTCCCTCTTCATAGCAACAACAATATTTATTTGATTTTTTTTACTCATAATTTTTTATTTTATTTTCATAATAAATAATTTCTTTTTTCTTTTTTCTTTTTTTTAGTCCTTTTAAATATATATTAATTTTTTTTCTAATAGTTTTTTTAGCTAAGTTTTTATTTTTTTCTGTTAAAGTTTTTTCTTTAATTATATTTTCCAAAGCCACTATTCTAAAACGATCCATTCCCCAATATTTTTTTGATAGCTGGTTGAAATGACCCCCATGTTTTATAGTAAGTTTTTCGTTTAAATATAAAACTGGAAATTTGGCTGTTATTCTTAACCAAAGATCATAATCCTCACAAACAGGGAGTTTTTCATTAAAAAAACCTAATTTTTTAAAAATATCTTTATGTATTATGACGCTTGAAGGTGATATACGACAAATATCAAGAGATTTATTGAAAATCGAGCCCCCATATTTTTCATGTTTTTTATGTTGATTAACCCTAACACCTTTTCTTATCCAAATTTCATCGGTATGGCAAATTTTGTATTTTTTTTTTTTAGTTAAATAATTTATTTGTTTTTCCAATTTTTCAGGATGCCATTTATCATCAGAGTCCAAGAATGCTATCCAATTGTTTAAAGATAATTTAATTCCTCTATTCCTTGCAGCGCTAACCCCTTTATTCAATTGTTTGTATACTCTTACTTTAGGATATTTTTTTTTTACATATTCTGCAGTTTTATCACTTGATCCATCGTCAATAATGATTAATTCTAAATTTTGATAGGTTTGATTTAATACACTGTTTATAGCATTTATTAAAAAAAATTTTCTGTTATAGGTTGGTATTATTACAGATACATTAAACATATTTTAATATTATGAACAAATTTAAATTATCACATTTTTTTTTATTTTTATTTTTTTCATTTATAAATATTGATTTTATAAATGCTGGATATGGGAGCAAAGAAATAGGTACAGAAAAAGAAAAGAAAGGTTTTAAAGAAATAGATTTAAATAATGATGGAAAAATTGATTATTATGAATTT
>PTKO01000020.1 GCA_002937775.1 Alphaproteobacteria bacterium MarineAlpha6_Bin4
TTCTCCTTCTAAAAACTCTCTTTTTATTTCTAAACCTATTGTAAAAAAAAATATAACCATCAGACCGTCGTTAATCCAATGTTGAATGGATTTGTAAAATAAAGGTAAATTAGTTCCTAAAAATAATTTTAAGTGAAGAATATAATTAAAAACTTCAGCAAAATTGGAATTACTTAAAATTAAAGCTAATGCTCCTGAAAAAAGCAGCAATATGCCACTTGAGGATTCTAATTTAACAAAATTTTGAATTATATTTCTTATGACCATTAAAATATCTTACAAATAATAATTTAAATAACAAAATTTTTGAAAAAAATAAAGTATTGCATTAAACAAAATTATTGTTTAAATAATTAGATTATTATTATTAATATTTTTTATACGACTAAGATACGAAAATATGAGTTCTAAGCAAGGAATCGTGAAATGGTTTAACCCAAAAAAGGGTTACGGTTTCATTCAACAAGATGATGATCCTGAAAATGATATGTTCGTTCATGTTAGTTCTTTACAGAAAGCTAATATTTCTGTACTGAATGAAGGTGATAAAGTTTCATACGAAGTTGAAGAAGAAAACGGCCGCAAAAGCGCCATAAACATAAAACAAATCTAAATAATTAAATAATTTTTTAGATAAACTCTTTTTTTTAGAGTAGTGCATTGGTACATCTAAAATAAAATTGTAATGAAAAGACCAAAAAAAAAAGTTGCAATTATTGGTGCGGGTATATCTGGTTTATACTTAGCCTGGAAAATTTCAAAAAAATTTAATGTAACAGTATTCGAAAAAAATAACTATTTTGGTGGTCATAGTAATACAATTAATGTAAATCTAAAAAAAAAAATTATACCAGTTGATACAGGCTTTATAGTTTTTAATAAAAGAAATTATCCAAATTTACTACAATTTTTTAAAATGCTAAATATTAAGATAAAAAAAAGCGATATGTCTTTTTCACTATATTTAAATAAAGATAATTTTTATTATTCAGGAAATTTTTCAGGTATTTTCGCGCAAAAAAAAAATCTTATCAGCAAAAATTTTTGGATAATGCTTTTTGAAATAATAACTTTTTACCTAAGAGTGCCATTAAAAATAAAAAAAATAAAAAATTCTATAACTTTAGAAGAATATTTAAATAAAGAAGGATATTCTAAATATTTTAAAGATAGACACATCTATCCAATGGCATCGGCTATTTGGTCTACAAAAAGAGGTGTAATTAACAAAATGCCCTTAAAATCATTTATTAATTTTTTCAATAATCATGGATTATTTAAATTTTTTAATAGGCCTTCGTGGTATACAGTTAGTGGAGGAAGTCAAAACTATATTAAAGAAGTATTAAAAAAAACTTCAGCTAAATTTATAAAAAACGTAAAAGTAATAAAAATAAAGAAAAATAATAATAAAGTAGAAGTATTTACAAATAAAAGTAAGGCTTATTTCGATTATGCTGTTTGTGCTACACATGCAGATGAAACATCGGAAATTTTAAAAGAAATTGATTACAAAACTTCTGTGCTATTAGAAAAATTTAAATATAGCAAAAATAAAACTTACCTCCACTCTGATGAAAGACTAATGCCAAAAAATAAAAAAGTATGGTCTAGCTGGAATTACGTTTCATTTTATAAAAAAGGAAAAGAAAATAATTGTTTTTCATACTGGATGAATAAGCTACAAAATATTGATAAAAAATATCCTTTTTTTTTAAGTTTAAATCCACCATTTAAACCAAATAATATTTACTACAAAACTACATATACCCACCCAATTTTTACAAAAAAAAGTTTAGAAATAACTAAAAAACTAGAAAAAGTTCAAGGAAAAAATAAAATATGGTTTTGTGGGTCTTACTTTTATAATGGTTTTCATGAAGATGCTGTTAATTCATCAATAAAAATTGCAAAATTATTAAATAATGAAATTTCCTAATGATTGCATATATAGTGGAACATTAATCCATACCAGGCTTAAGCCTAAATTTCACAAATTTTTTTATAATATTTTCTACTTTTTTATTAATATTGATAACCTTGACGATTTAAAAAAAAAATATATTTTTTTTTCTTATAACAATTTTAATATTTTTAGTATTTATGACAAAGATCATGGATATAGAAATAAAAAAAAAATAAAAGAATGGATTAAAGAAATTTTAAAAAAAATTAACATTAATGAAAAAAAAACTAAAGTATTTCTTTTAAGTATGCCTAGAATTTTTGGATACGCATTTAATCCTCTTAGTATATTTTTTTGCTATGACCTTAATGGAACTTTAAGAAGCGTTATATATGAAGTAAAAAATACCTTTGGAGAACAACATTGTTATGTTTTTAAAACAAACAAAAATTCTAAAAGAGATAACAAAATGTTTAGTCATTCATGTAAAAAAAATTTTCATGTCTCGCCTTTTTGGGGTATGGACGGTATTTACAATTTTAAAATTTTAAATCCTAGAAATAGATTTTATTCCTCCATAATTATGAAGAAAAAAGGAAAAAAAATTTTTCAAGCAATATTAAATTGTAGATATGTAAAATTAGGATATAAAAATTTAATTCTAATATTATTTAAATTCCCTTTTTTAACAATTAAAGTAGTTTTGGCAATATATTTTGAAGCTTTAAAAATTTTTATTTTTAAAAACGCTAATTATTTTAAAAAGCCTGTATTAAAAAGTAAGTTATCAATAATCAATAAATGAAAAAAATTTTAGAAGCAATCTCAAATATTAAATATGGAGAAATTGAAATTACTACTCCAGAAAAAAAAATATATAAATTTTGTGGTAAAACTAAACATCCAAAAGCAAAATTAGAAATAAAATCACATAAATCTATAAATAAAATCCTTTCAAAAGGGTCTCTTGGTTTTGCAGAATCATATTTAGAAGGTTATGTAAAAACAGAAGATTTAAAATCATTAATGATCTTTTTTATAAAAAATGAAAAACATATCAAAATTATTTTTAAAAAAAATTTTTTTGCTAGATTTTTAAGTTATATAAGAAAAAAATTAAATGAAAATACAATTAAGCAAAATAAGAAAAATATTTCTTATCATTATGATTTGGGTAATAATTTTTTTAAGTACTGGTTGGATAAAGATTTAACATATTCTTCTGGAATTTATAACAGAAAAAAAAATAACCTTGAGGCAGCGCAAACTAACAAGTTAGAAAAAATTTGTAAATTATTAAAATTAAAAAAAAATCATCATATCCTAGAGATAGGATGTGGATGGGGAAGTTTTGCTATATATGCAGCAAAAAAATATAAATGCAAAATTACATGTATAACTTTAAGTAACAATCAGTATTTGTTTGTAAAAAGAAAAATAAAAAAACTAGATTTAGACAAATATATTAATGTAAAATTAATTGATTATAGAAACCTTAAAGGTAAATTTGATGGAATTGCTTCAATTGAAATGTTTGAAGCAGTAGGTGAAAAATATTGGGATTTATATTTTAAAAGAATTAATGATTTATTAAAACCGAATGGATTTGCAGCATTCCAAATAATAACTATTAATAATAAAAGATTTTTAAATTATAAAAAAAATAATATAGATTTTATACAAAAATACATTTTTCCAGGAGGAATGTTACCTTCTAAAGAAATTCTTCAAAAAATTATTTTAAGAAATGACCTTTTACAAATATCTATGAAAGATTTTGGTAAAGATTATTCAAAAACTTTAAGAGAATGGTTTATTAGATTTAGAAATTCTTGGAAATCTATAAAACCTCTTGGGTTTGATGACAGATTTAAAAGAATGTGGGAATATTATCTTAATTACTGCGAAACTGGTTTTGAGCTTGGCACTCTAAATCTTGTTCAAATAGGTGTTAAAAAAAAGAAATAACTACTTCCTTGATTTTAACATAGATTTAAGAAGTGGTAACAATAAAAAATATGGTAAAATTCTTAGAATTTTTAAAATGTATGCAAATATTCTTGGATAAAAAATTTCAAATTTGTTTGTTAATAATCCATTATAAATATATTCAGTTGACTTTTCGCTAGAAATTAAAAAAGGCATGTCAAAATCATTTTTATCTGTCATGGGTGTTTTTACAAATCCTGGATTAATAACTTGAATAATTACATTATATTGTTCTAAATCAGCTCTTAGTGACTCACATAAGTTAATTAAAGCAGCTTTTGTTGGACAATATCCTGACGAATATGGAAAACCAACATATCCTGCTAAAGAAGCTACGACAACTATTTTTCCGGATTTTTTTTTTATAAAATCTTTTATAACTGGATCAAGACAATTAGTTGTACCTACATAATTAACATTCATTAGATTTTTTAATTCTTTAGATGAAAAATTTTTTGCATTTATTGGTTTATTAATTGCAGCATTTAAAATTACAGTTCCAATGCTTCCTAGATCTTTTTTTATTTTATTAAAAGTCAAAATAGTTTTTTCTTGTGAACTTATATCTAATGGGTAGCTTTTAATAGATCCCTTTAATGATTTAGATTCTTCTTCTAATTTTTTTAAATTCTTAACTGATCTTGCACTTGCTGCAACAACAAATCCTTCGTTAGCAAGTTTAAGAGCGAGAGATTTTCCAATCCCAGTACTTGCACCAGTTAACCAAATACATTTTTTAATATCTAACATAAGTTATTGTATAGAAGTTATTTTGCTCATTACCCAAATAGTTAGGCTTGAAACAGTTGAAGTTAAAATTCCGCCCCAAAATAAATCAATAATCGTGACTTTTAAAGACCAGTTTTTTATTGTTGCAAGATTTGTTAGGTCGTAAGTACCATATGCTACTAAGCCAAACAAACCTCCCATCCAGAATGCATTAAAAATTTGGAAATCATTTAAATTAGGTCGCAAAACAAGAAATGTTAAACCAATTATATATAAAAAATAAAACAAAAATGCTGCTGATATAATAGGTTTATCAAGTAGCAAGGGCCCTAGAGCCGGTTTATAAATATATTTAACAGCAATAGAAAGCCATACAAAATCTATAATTAAAAAAAGTATAAACGCGATTCCTGAAGATAATAGTAAAGCTTTAGTCATAAAAAATAAGATTAATATTTTTGAATACAATTTCTAGTAAAAAAAACTTAAAAAAAACTTCATGCAACTGTAAACGATAAGAATATAGTATAATCAATAAGATATGGCGGACAGGGGGAGATTCGAACTCCCGGTTCTATTGCTAGAACACATCCTTTCCAAGGATGCACAATCGACCACTCTGACACCTGTCCTAAATAAATATAGTAATATTATTTATTATTTTCACCAGTCTTTAGAGCTTCCAAGAAAGCAGATTGTGGTATATCAACTTTACCAAATTGTTTTAAACGTTGTTTTCCTTTTTTTTGTTTTTTTAGTAATTTATCTTTTCTTGTTCTATCACCACCATACAAACTACCGGTAACATCTTTTCTATATGCTGGAACAGTTTCTCTAGCAATAATCTTTCCTCCTATAGCTGCCTGTATTGGCAACTTATATTGTTGCCGAGGAAGAGCTTCTTTTAATTTTTTACATATCTCTCTACCTCTTTGTTCAGCATGAGTTGCATGAATTATGATTGATAATGGTTCTACAATTTCTTCATTAACTAGGATATTTAATTTAATTAATTTACTTTCTTTATATTTGTCTATTTGATAATCAAAACTTGCATAACCTGTTGTAATTGATTTCAAACGATCATAAAAGTCTATTATGGTTTCAGCTAAAGGTAATTTATATTTTATAACAACGGTTTTTCCTATAAAGTTATGTTCAATCTGTTCGCCTCTTCTTGACTCACATAATTCAAAAACGCTGCCTAAAAACTTTTGAGGGACTATAATTGTTGAGACGATCCAAGGTTCTTCCATTTTATTTATTAAAGATGGATCAGGAAACTCGACAGGATTTTGTATCTTTTTTAAATTTTTATTATTATCAGTTATTTGATAAACAACACTAGGAGCTGTTGTTATAAGTTTTAAATTAAATTCTCTTTCCAATCTTTCACGAATAACTTCCATATGAAGTAAGCCTAAGAATCCACAACGGAAGCCTTGTCCTAAAGCGGCGGATGACTCTTGTTCATATGAAAAACTTGAGTCATTTAAGCTTAATTTTTCTAAACTATCTTTAAAATCATTAAATTGAGAACTGTCATAAGGAAATAATCCACAAAAGACAACAGGCTGAGAAGGTTTAAAACCTGGAAGCGCTTTATCGCAAGGTTTTCTTTCTTCTGTTAGAGTATCTCCAATCTTACAATCAGCAACTTTTTTTATTCCAGCTGTAATAAAACCTATTTCGCCTGAAGTTAATTTATCTACATATTTTAATTTAGGAGTAAATACTCCAACCCGCTCAACATCATATGTCAACTTATTTGACATCATTTGAATTTTTTGTCCAACTTTTAGAATACCATTTTTTACTCTAACTAGAGTAATCACTCCCAAATATTTATCATACCAACTATCGATTACAAATACTTGAAGTGGATTAATATCTATTCCTTTAGGTGCTGGCAAACTTTTAACTAGTAAATTTAATAAGTTTTCAACTCCTTCTCCAGTTTTTGCTGATATTTTTATAGCACCTTTTGCTTCTATTCCTATTATATCTTCAATTTGCTTAATTGTATTATCAGGATCAGAAGCTGGAAGATCGATTTTATTAAGAACAGGTATTATTTCATGATCATTGGAAATAGCTTGATATGAATTAGCTAAGGTTTGTGCTTCCACACCCTGGGTACTATCAACAACTAAAATTGAACCTTCGCATGCTGCTAATGATCTATTAACTTCATATGCAAAATCTACGTGGCCTGGTGTATCAATTAAATTTAATTTATAGTCTTCATTTTTATATTTGTAATTTAGTTGTACGGTTTGCGCTTTAATCGTTATTCCTCTTTCTCTTTCTATATCCATAGAATCTAAAAGTTGTTCTCTAAATTCTCTTTGAGATATTCCACCACAATACTGAATTAATCTATCTGCTAAAGTAGATTTTCCATGATCAATATGTGCAATAATAGCAAAGTTTCTAATGTTAGAAATTTTCATATAATTAATATTATTTTTCTCTTAGAACAGCACCTGTATTTTCTACTACACTAGAAATAATATTTTTACAAATTAACTCTATTTCAGAATCTTTTAGAGTTTTTTCTTTAGGTTGTAATACTATTGAAATTGCAATAGATTTTTTTCCTTCCGGGATACCTTCTCCCTCATAAACATCGAAAATATTGATATCACTTATTAATTTACTTTCTTCTTTATTAATTAAATCAATTATTGCTTGTGATTTTAATTTTTTATCTACAATGAACGCAAAGTCTCTTTCTACTTTTTGAAAGTTTTTATTATTAAATAAATTTTTATTTTCTATTAATTCATGAGGCAAAGTGTTTAAATTAATTTCAAATCCATATATAGGAAAATCTATTTGAAATTTTTTGACTATGTCAGGATGGACTTCTCCAAAAAAACCTGCTTTAGAATTATCAAAGTTTATAGTTGCAGATTTTCCTGGGTGATAATAATTTGGGGCATCATTTTTTAATGAATATGTCTTAGGTGGAAGTTTGCAGCATTTTAAAACTATTTCTAAATCAAGTTTTATATCGAAAAAATCATATATTCTTTCTTTTTTAAGCCAATGTTTTTTGCTTTTTCCACACCTTATTCCTGATAAAAAAATTTGTTGATTATTTTCAAATTTACTATCAAACACCGGTCCTAATTCAAATAAACAAACTCTTTCTTCGCCATTATCTATATTATAACGTACTGCATCTAAAAGATTAGGAATTATAGATTTTCTCATGACATCTAAATCGCTACTAATAGGATTTTGTATTTCTAGGTTATTATTTATACCAAAAATTTCTGAATTCTTTTTTGACATAAATGACCATGTCACTGTCTCTGTTAGTCCTCTTTGAATTAAAGATCTCTTTATATTTAATTCTCTAGTTTGACAAAGATTGTCTATTTTTTTTTCGTTACTTACATAGATTGGGCTTGATGGAATTTTATCATAGCCATATATTCGAACGATTTCTTCAATAATATCAGCTTCATTTTCAATATCATGTCTCCATGGTGGTACTTGCAACTTATATGTTAATTTATTTTTTTCAATTTCAAAACCTAATTTTTTTAAAATACTTTGAATTTTCTTTTCTGGAATTTTTAACCCAACAAAATTCTCAATTTTACTAATATTAAAAATAATTTTTCTTTTTGTTTTAGGAATATTGCCATCAGACACAATTTCACTTGCTTCCCCTCCACAAATTTTCAATATTATTTCTGTTGCCTTTTCTATTCCTGTAGAAACACTTTCTGGATCCACTCCTCTTTCAAATCTATGTCTGGCATCTGTTTCTATATTTAACAATCTACCAGCTTTTGCTATTGTCACAGGATCAAAATATGCTGCTTCTAAAAATACATTTTTTGTATTTAAATCACACATTGATGATACCCCTCCAATAATGCCTGCTATACTTAACAAATTTTTATTATCCTTAATGCCAATCATATCTTTAGATAATTTGTAATCCTTTTCATCAAGAGCTTTTAAACTTTCCACTCCCTTTGTTAAAAAAACTTCTAGATTTCCATTAATTTTGTCAGCGTCAAAAACGTGAAGCGGTCTATTACAGTCAATAGTTAAATAGTTTGTTATATCTACTAAAGCTGAAATAGGTTTTAATCCAACTGCCTGTAATTGTTTTTTTAACCACTCAGGGCTTTCACAATTTTTTACATTTCTTATATATCGGCCAAAAAATACTGGGCATGCAAGTTTGGCATCTTTTGTAATTTTTATATTAATTTTACTTTTAAATTTACCTTTTATCTTAGAAGTTTTATCTTCTAAAAAAGTTCCTTCACCACTTGCAGCAAGATCTCTAGCTATACCTAAAACGCCTAAACAGTCAGGTCTATTAGGGGTAACCTCTACATCTATTATTTTTTCGGATGAATAAAAACTTGATAATAAATCTCCTATTCTTGCTTTTTCTTGAAATTCAATTATTCCATCACTTTCATCACCAAGGCCAATCTCTTTTGACGAACAAAGCATTCCTTCGCTTTTAACTCCTCTAATTTCTGACTTTTTAATTATAAAGCCTTCATCTAACATTTTCGTACCAATCGGTGCCAATATAGTTTTCATTCCTTTTTTAACATTTGGAGCTCCACAAACAATATTTAATATTGATCTGCCATCATTTACTTCACATACTTTTAACCTATCTGCATTTGGATGATCTTTAACATTTGTTACTTCAGCAATTTTAAATTGTTTGAAAAAGTTTTTATTGTCAATAACTTCTGCAACTTCTATTCCAACCATTGTTAATTTTTCGCAAATATGACTAAGGTCTTTATTTGTCTTTAAATATTTTTGTAACCAAGATAATGTAAATTTCATTTTTAAATTTTCTCTATATTTTCAAAAATTGAAAATCCAAAATTATTCAACCATTTAATATCTGAATCGAAAAAACTTCTTAAGTCAGATATACCATATTTCAACATTGCTAGCCTTTCAACTCCAACTCCAAACGCAAATCCCTGATATTTTTTTGTGTCTACTTTACAATGTTTTAAAACTTTATCATGAACCATTCCGCACCCCATTATTTCAAGCCAACTACCACCATCTCCTATTTTAATTTGACTTTTATCTTTAAAACAACCTATATCGATCTCTGCGGAAGGTTCTGTAAATGGAAAGAAACTAGGCCTGAATCTTACCGGTAAATTATCTATTTCAAAAAACTCTCTACAAAAATCCATGATACATCCTTTTAAATGTCCCATGTTTACATTTTTGTCTAAATACAATCCTTCTATCTGATGAAACATAGGAGTGTGTGTCATATCAGAATCAGCTCGGTAGGTTCTTCCAGGTGCAATAATTTTCAATGGTGGCTTTTTCTTTTCTAAAGTTCTAATTTGAACTGGAGAAGTATGAGTTCTTAAAAGTTTATTTTTTTCTCCTTTTAAATAAAAAGTATCATGTAATTGTCTAGCAGGGTGTTCTGGGGGAATATTTAAAGCAGTAAAATTATGGTAATCGTCTTCTATATCAGGTCCTAATGCTGTTTCAAACCCCATTTTTTGAAAAATTGTTGAAACCTCAGCTATAGTCTGAGTAATTGGATTTAACTTACCTTGGTCGTAAGGTCTGGTAGTAAGGGTTATATCAATTTCTTCCTTTTGTAATTTTTTTGTAATTTCAGTATCGCTTAAATTTTTATTTTTGTTTTGTAGCAATGAATTAACTATATTTTTAAGATCATTTATTTTTTTTCCTTTTTCTTTTCTATCTTTTTCAGGTAAATCAGCTAATGATTTTAAATGTGCAGTAATTAAGCCTTTTTTTCCAAAAACTTCAACTCTAATAGCATTTAATTCATCTAAAGTTCTAGCCTTAGTTATCTTTTCTTCAATTATTTTTTCTAGATTTTTTAATTCCACTGACATAGATAAAAAAAACTTATAAAAAGTTTATTTTAGCAGTTTATAAAAAGTTTTTTATTAATTTTTTTATTTCGTTTGTCTAATTTTATCTACAATATACTTAAATGTAGCCGGATTATCTTTTGCTATTTCTGCAAGAATCTTTCTATCAATCTCAATTTCTGCCTTTTTTATTCCATTTATAAATTGACTGTAACTCATACCGTGTTCTCTAGCTCCTGCATTTATCCTTTGTATCCATAATCCTCTAAAATTTCTTTTCTTTGTTCGTCTATCACGATAAGCGTACTGTAATCCCTTTTCTACCTTTTCTACAGCAATTCTAAAAACATTTTTAGACCTTCCAATGTAGCCTTTGGCTTGCTTAACTATTTTTTTATGCCTTGCTCTTGCTTGAACTCCTCTTTTAACTCTAGCCATTTTATATACTAACTACTATATGGTAAGTAATCCCTTATAATTTGAAAATCAGATTTTTTCAGAATAGTTGTGCCTCTTGCCTTTCTTTTCATTGACTGAGATCTTTTTCTTAAATTGTGTCTTTTAAAAGCAAAACTTCTTTTAAGCTTACCTGTTGCTGTAAACTTAAATCTTTTTTTTGCTGCACTTCTTGTCTTTAGTTTAGGCATAAAATATCCTTAAAAAACTAGAAATATACTCAGTATTTAAATTGAAATCAATAAATTAATTTAATGGATTAAGTAGCATTACTAATTGTCTACCTAACATTTTTGGCTCTTGTTCTATAGTAGAGAAATCTTTTACATTCTCTTTAATTCTAATAAAAAGATTTTTTCCTAAATCTCTATTTCCATAAAATTCTCTTCCTTTCCATCTTAGCGTTAATTTTACCTTATCTCCTTTTTGTAAAAATTTTTGAATTTGTTTCATTTTTATTTGATAATCATGTTCATCTATACCAGGTCTAAAACGAACTTCTTTGGTGATAGAAATTTTTTGTTTTTTCTTTATTTGGCTTTGTTTTTTCTGCTGTTTATATCTATATTTACCTAAATCTAGTATCTTACATATAGGTGGGTTTGCATTTGGCGATATTTCGACTAGATCTAAGCCAGCATCTTTTGCTTTTTTTATGCCATCATTAACTGAGAATATTCCAAGCATTTCTCCTTCATTATCTATTAGTTTTATTTTTTCTGCTCTTATATAATGATTAACTCTTGGTCCGCGTGACTTATAGAATTTTCTACGATGTTGTTGTTGTATTTTTTTTTACTCCCTTTAAATATTTAATTAATAAATTATGGCTTAAATTTAAATTAATTCAAATTTTTTTTTTTACATATTCTAAAAATTTATCAACCTTTAAAATCTTTTGTTGTTCTAAAGACAGCTCTCTTACAGTAACACAATTATCTTTTTTTTCTTTTTCTCCAATAATTAATATTATTGGTACCTTTTTATGGCTATGTTCTCTAATTTTATAATTTATTTTTTCATTACGTGAATCAAATTCGACACTAATGCCTATATTATTTAATTTTTCAAATAAGCTTTTACCAAAATCATTAAATTTTTCAGTAATTGTACATATTGTAACTTGAGTTGGAGCTAACCAAAATGGGAACTTCCCATTATAATGTTCAATTAAAATTCCAAGAAATCTCTCTAAAGATCCAAATAACGCTCTGTGTATTAAAACTGGCCTTTGCTTTTCTCCTTTTTCGTTTATGAAATTTGCATTTAATCTTTCGGGCAAATTAAAATCAACTTGAACAGTTCCGCATTGCCATTCTCTGTTTATTGCATCTTTTAAAACAAATTCAATTTTAGGTCCATAAAAAGCGCCTTCTCCTTCATTAATTTCATATTCTACGCCAGTTTTTTTTACTGCTTCTAATAAAGCTTTTTCTGATTTGTCCCATATTTTATCGTCTCCTACTCTTTTTTTTGGCCTATCTGCATAATTAATTTTTATATTAGAAAAACCAAAATCTTTATAGATACTTAAAATTAAATTTGTTAGTTCTATACACTCCTGAGTTATTTGATCTTCAGTACAAAATATGTGTGCATCATCTTGGGTAAAAGATCTAACTCTCATCATTCCGTGTACTGCCCCTGATGGTTCATATCTGTGAACTTTACCAAATTC
>PTKO01000021.1 GCA_002937775.1 Alphaproteobacteria bacterium MarineAlpha6_Bin4
GATCTATCGCCAGTAGTAGTAATATTATTATTAATTTTTTTTAGAAATTTAGTTTTTGAATATTTTTATTATTAATACTTATGGGTAAATTAATAAACGGAAAAGAATTTGCAGATAATCTTTGTAAAAAAATTGCTACTGAAGTAACAAAGCTTAAAGACAAAAGTATAAAACCAGGATTAGCTGTGGTTCGTGTTGGCGAAGATCCGGCAAGTGCAGTTTATGTTAATATGAAAGCAAAAAAAACTGAAGAAGTAGGCATGCATTCAGTTACAAAAATATTAGATGAAAACACTTCACAAGAGGATTTGCTTAAAATTGTTGAAGAGCTTAACAAAGATGATGCTATAAATGGCATATTAGTACAACTTCCTTTACCAAAACAAATAAATGAAGATGCTGTTATCAATAGTATTAATCCAGATAAAGATGTGGATGGCTTTCATGCTATAAACACTGGGAGGTTGTGGTCTAATATAGATTCCTTGGTACCTTGTACTCCTTTAGGTTGTAAAATGCTATTGTTAAATGAATTGAAAGACTTAACAGGAAAAAAAGCAATAATTGTTGGAAGATCAAATATAGTTGGAAAGCCAATGGCAAGTCTACTAATTGGGGAAAATTGCACTGTTACTGTTGCTCATTCAAAAACTAAAGATTTAGAAGGAGAAGTTAAAAAAAGCGATATTGTAGTTGCAGCTGTAGGAGTTCCTGAAATGGTCAAAGGTAGCTGGATAAAACCTGGCGCCACAGTAATTGATGTTGGAATAAATAGAATAGAAAGAGATGGTAAAAAAAAGTTAGTTGGAGATGTTGAATTTATAGAAGCTGAAAAAATTGCAGGTGCTATCACCCCTGTCCCTGGTGGAGTAGGACCCATGACAATTGCTTGCCTTCTTCATAATACTTTAATTGCAACTTGTAGAAGACATAATATTGAAGTTCCTAGATTATTCTAAAGTTAATATCTTTTTTTTTTTATAAATTTTTCTGCAAATTTTGGATTAAAATTTTTTGTTCCTTCAAATGAAGCAATATCTTTTGAATAAAGACTTTTACTTGAATGTCTTCCTAAAATTATAATATTTCCTTTATATAATTTTAATTTGATTATACCATCGACATTTTTTTGTGTCTTATCAATCAAAGTTTGTAATTTATTTCTTTCTTTAGAAAACCAATAGCCATTATAAATAAGTTCAGCATATTTTGGCATAATTTCATCTTTCATATGCTGTTGTTTTTTATTTAAAGTTATTGATTCAATAGCTCTATGTGCAAACAATAATATTGTCCCTCCAGGAGTTTCGTAAACACCTCTTGATTTTATTCCAATAAATCTATTCTCTACTAGATCGACTCTGCCAATCGCATGTTTTTTTCCTAAATCGTTTAATTTTTTAAGCAAGTCCATGGGTCTTTTTTTCTTATTATTAATTGCAACTAAATTTCCTTTAGAAAATGTTAATGTACAATTATCAGCTTTGTTTGAAGATTTTTCAGGTGAAAGAGTTCTTTGAAAAATATATTCAGGAGCAGGATTACTTAAATTTTCCAAAATTTTTCCTTCTGTTGATGTATGAAACAAGTTATCATCAACTGAAAAAGGCGCCTCACCTTTTTTATCTTTTGGTATAGAAATATTATTTTTTTTTGCATATTTAATTAAATCACTTCTTGATTTAAAACTCCACTCTCTCCAAGGTGAAATAACTTTTATTTTTTTATTAAAATAATAATAACCAAGTTCAAATCTTATTTGATCATTTCCTTTTCCAGTTGCCCCATGTGCTACTGCATCGGCTTTAAATTTTTTTGCAATTTCAATTTGTCTTTTAGCAATTAATGGTCTCGCTATAGCTGTTCCATTTAAATAATAACCTTCATAAATTGCGTTACCTCTAATCATTGGATAAACATAATCTTTAACAAATATATTTTGAAGATCCTCTATAATAATATTTTTTACTCCTAATGCCTTAGCATTTTTTATTATTTCTTTATTATTAATTTCTTGACCTAGGTTTGAAGTGTATGTAATTACCTCAGCGTTATACTCATTCTGCAACCATTTTAATATTACTGAAGTATCTAGTCCCCCTGAGTAAGCTAATACAATTTTATTTACCATCTTAATAATCTAAAAAAAATGCGAAAGTTTTTTAATTTTTCACATTACATAGGTTTGATATATATGTATAGGCGGCACTAAATCCAACTAAAGAATAAATATCAGTTGTCTTTGTTCCTCTTGAGGAAAATCCAATAACTTTCATTTTGTTTCCTTTTTTCATTTCAAATATAATTTTTTTATCTACATTTTCATCATCGCTAAAAGCAGAATCTCCCTCTAAAACATTAAATTCATGATCTTGGTTTTTATCTATTTTTAAAGTAACTATTGTATCTTTTTTATAATTATAACCTGTAGTTATATAAACAACTCCATTGTTTCCTTCAGACGGCATATGATAAATTGTTGCAACAGCCTGCCCTCTACTTTTATAAGGAGGATCTCCCTTTTCACTTATTGGCGCAGAAATCATAATACATGAATTTGATTCATTTTCTTCATATGTTCCAGCGCACCAATTATTGAAACTTTTTAATCCGGGACATTCCATTACAACTTGAGGTGTTGCACTATAAGCAGTTTTGTTTGTAAATATAAAAGAAATAAAAACAATAAAAAAGAAATTCATTTTTAATATTCTCAACATTTTACAATTAACTCCTTTTTACCATTGTTCTAAGTAAATCGTTTACATCATCTAACTGATCTACTGGTGCAATCTTAAAGCCATCAGGTACTTTAAAAAGATCATCATTTTGTTCAAACACTTTAACATTACTGTACTCTGAATAAAAATGAAATTTTCCTTCATCTCCCTCTATAAAGCCAACTTCCTTTAGCGTTATGCCATGTTTTGATATCCATCTAGTACTTTCTTCTATTGTACCATCAGGCAAATTAACTTTTAATTTATATAAATCCACTTCAAAACCACTCAAATAATCTGATTTAATTTTTTTTAACATTATTATATTAGTTGCTTTTTTTAAGGCCTCTTGATTTTCTTTTTTTAAAGGAACTGATAAATATGAATATGTTTTTGGCCATACCCATGTAGCTGTTTGTTTTTCATAATCAATAATTACTGATTGTGGGATATTCTGTATTATTGTATCAATCCTTTTTTTATTTTTGCTTTTAAAAGTTCTCGTTTCTAAAACATTAGCGCCTATTATAAATTTAGTATTGCAGACATACTCAACAACTACTTCTGGTAATTTTAAATTTTCAGCACTAAGAGATAATGGAAATAGAAAAATTAAAAAAAAATTTAAATACTTCATAATTTTTATTATAACTAAAAAAAAAAAATTATGGAGCTGGATTTGGATTAAGCTTATGAACTTCTTCAATCTTTTCTATAACTTTTTCTTCTAATTTTATATTAATACTATCAATATCTTCTTTTAATTGATCTAGTGTTGTAGCTCCTATAATATTGCTAGTAACAAATGGCTTGGCATTTATATATGCTAGAGCCATTTGTGCTGGATTTAAATTATTTTCTTCAGCAATTTTTACATATTCTTCAGTACATTTAACAGCAATTGGATTCAAATATCTTGTAAATTCTTTGAATAAAGTTAATCTCGCTTTTTCTGGCCATTTATTATTTAAATATTTTCCACTTAGGACGCCAAAACCAAGAGGTGAATATGCAAGAAGTCCGCATTTTTCTCTTACAGAAACTTCAGCAAGACCTACTTCATAAGTTCTATTTAAAAGATTATACGGATTTTGTATACTCATAATTCTTGATAATTTTTTTTCTTCAGCAATTTTTATTAATTGCATTGCACCCCAGGGAGTTTCATTGGAAATACCAATATTTCTTACCATTCCCTTTTTAACAATATCATCTAAAATACCCAAAGTTTCTTCTAAAGGGATGGAGTCGTCACTTTCGTCATGTTCATAACCTAATTGTCCGAAAAAGTTTGTTTTTCTATCTGGCCAATGTAATTGATAAAGATCTAAATAATCTGTTTTTAATCTTTTTAAACTATCTTCCAAAGCTTTAGTTATATTTTTTTTATCTAATCTTGTTTCTTCCCCTCTCATCCATTTCATACCACTTCTGCCAGTAACTTTTGAAGCTAAAATAATTTTATCTCTATTATTTTTTTGTTCAAACCACTCGCCTATATATGATTCAGTTCTTCCGTATGTTTCTTCTCTTGGTGGAACAGCATAAAGTTCTGCAGTATCAAAAAAATTAATACCATTCTCAACTGCATAATTCATTTGTTCGAAAGCATCTTCTTTAGTGTTTTGTTCGCCCCAAGTCATTGTTCCTAAACAAATCAAGCTAACATCTATATCCGTATTTCCTAATTTTTTAAATTGCATCGTAATAATTTTTTGATTTAATTGTAATTAACTTTACATTATTAATTTTAAAGTATTATTATTAAATAAAATTAATTATCAATATTTTTTTGGTAAAAATTATGATTGACAGAAACTTCTCAACAGCAACTAAATCTCAAGCACAAGTTGATCAAGGTTTAAGAAGCTATATGCTTAGAATCTATAATTATATGGCTACAGGGCTTGGTTTAACCGGTTTAACCGCATATTTTGTTGCTATCACTCCAAGTTTATTTAATGCTATATATGGAACACCACTTTACTGGTTAGTAGCGTTAGCTCCCCTTGGTTTTGTTTTTTATTTAAGTGCAAGACTACACAAAATTAGTTTTTCTACTGCTCAAACTGTATTCTGGATATTCTCAGGTGTAATGGGGCTTTCCATGGCATATATATTTATTGCTTTTACAGGTGCAAGTATTGCACGTGTATTCTTTATTACGGCTGGAACTTTTGCTGGAATGAGTCTATATGGTTACACAACTAAAAAAGATTTATCTGGTTGGGGTTCTTTTTTATTTATGGGATTAATTGGAATTATTATTGCATCTATTGTTAATATTTTCCTAAAAAGCCCTATGCTTTATTATGTTATTTCTTGGATAGGAGTTTTAGTCTTTGTTGGACTAACTGCATATGATACACAAAGAATTAAAGAAATGTATTATGCATCTGATCATCCTGAAATAAGCGGAAAAAAAGCAATTATGGGAGCATTAAAACTATATTTAGATTTTATAAATCTATTTATTATGCTTCTTCATATATTTGGTCAAAGAAGATAAATTTAAAAAAAAGCTCAAATTTTCTTTGGGCTTTTTTTTTAATAATAAAATCTTTACAAAATAAATCTAAAAATTATTTTCTTCAATAAAAGTAAGATGACAAAAGCTATTAAAGATAATCCTAAATTATGGAAACAAGTTGTTTCTAAAATAAAATCAGAATCATTATATGGTACAAAAGCTGGTGAATGGAGTGCAAGAAAAGCTCAGGTAGCTGTAAAAAGATATAAAAAAGCCGGTGGAGGATATAAAGATTTAAAAGATTCTAATAATTCTTTAGATAAATGGACAAAACAAGATTGGAGAACAAAGTCTGGAATGAACTCCTCTGATACAGGTGAAAGATATTTGCCAGCAAAAGCTATTAAAGCATTATCAAAAAAAGAATATATTAGTACTTCTGAAAAAAAAAGAAAAGATATGCTTAAAGGAAAACAATTTAGCAAGCAACCAAAATTAATTGCAAAAAAAATAAAAAAATATAGAACTTAAATATTAAAAATGAATGAAATAAAATTTGAACCACAATTAACACCAAAAGAAATGTTAAAATTAGGTGTCTTCGGCGGTTATTATTTTGAAGGAAAGCATGATGAATATCCTAAAGATTGGTTTAAAAATGCCAGACTTAGTAATTCGGGATATGACATTGGCCTAAACTGTTTTAAAATTGATTCTGGGCAATCAAGAGAGGAATGGGTAAAAAAAGGATGGATCACAAAAGAAGACCCTCTTGGTTGGTTTCAATGGTATTGCAGATATACTTTAGGAAGAAGAATGGAGCAATTAGATAATTTTCAAATTAATCGCTGGGCTGCATTTGGTCCTAGACATATAGGGGGAATTAAAGCAAACTGTGAACCAGGTAATTTAGAATGTCGTCCAAGACAAAGACAGGCTTTGTTACACTGGGCATACGACCCTTTTATATAATTTTATTATGCGTATTTTTTTAATATTACTAGGATTCCAAATTACATGGGCGGGTTGTATATTTGGTGAATATTTCGACTATCCTTGGTTGGGTGTTATAATTGGCATATTATATTTAATTTTATTTTACTTTTATACTGAAGATAAAAAGTTTGCTTTTAAGACAATTGCAATTTTTTCAGTCCCTGGATATATTTTTGATAGTTCTCTTCAAGCACTAAAAATTTATAAAATTGAAAGCGACTTGATTATTGGCTACTTACCAGTTTGGATGATAATTTTGTGGCCTACTTTCACAACTTTATTTGTTCAAGTTTTAAATTTTCTAAGAAATAAACCAATTTTAGCAATAATTTTGGGTATGACTCTTGGACCTGGAGCATATTACTCTGGAGTTCCTCTAGGCATTGCTTCTTATACTAGTACTAGTTTAGGATTAGGATTAATGGCTATTTTTTGGGGCGCTTTAATGTTTTTATATTCAATTTATATAAAAATTACTAAACCAATTTCTGATTTATAAATTTTAAAAAGCTTTCTCTGTCTGCATTACCACAGACATAATATTTTCTAAAATTATTTTTTTTTAGCAACTTTTCTATTTCTTTACTTAAGCATATACACTCAATACTACTTAAATATTTCTTTAACTTATATTTTAAAATTAAATTATTAAAAGCATGCGCGGTTCTTTTAGAAAAAAAGGAAATAAAGTTTAGCTGATTTGATTTTATTACTTTTAGAATTGAATTATTAATGTTTTTAACTTTATTTGATTCATAAACAACAACTTTTTTTATATTAAATTTTTTTGATTTTAAAATAGATTCTAAATTAACTGTGGTTTGTTTTGATGATATATATACTAATCTTTCTTTTTTATTTTTAATTTTTTCTTTTATAACTTTAATTAAATTTAAAACATTCCCGTTTGCTGAAAAAACTTTTTTGATATTATTTTTTAAACATTCTTTTTTTGTATCTTTACCAACACAAAAAACCTTATTTTTAAAAGATTTTAAATAATTTTTTGAAAATTTAACAGCATTTGAGCTGGTAAAAATTATTGTGTCTGCTGAAATAATATCTTTAATTTTATCTTTACTTAATTTTACTGATTTTATTTCCAACATAGGATTGCAAAGAATTCTAAAATTTTTAAGGTTTATATCTTTCTTTATCTCATTTAGTTGATTTTTTGGGCGAGTTAAAAGCAATGTTTTTTTATAATCCATACCTTTTAAAAAATTTTTTCCAAATTTCTTTTTTAATAAATTTGCAACTCTTGTTCCTAAAATCTCTGGTATATCTAAGTTTCCTTTTGATTTATGGATAAACATACCGTTTCCATAATTTGGAACACTGACTAAAAAATTTATAGAATTTTTAACAATCTTAGCATATGCCCCAACAGGACTGTCACAGTCAGCATTAATTTTTTCAAGAAACTTTCTCTCTGTCAAAACTTCTATTGAAGTTCTGGCGTCATTGATATTTTTTATTAAGTTATTGATATTATTATCTTTATTTCTTATTGTAATTGCTATTGCCCCCTGTCCTCCTGCTGGTGTAAACATTGATGTATCTAGTATTTTTTTTTTATCGTAATTAATACCTAATCTTTTTATTCCAGCTACAGCAAGAATAATTGCATCAAATTTATTGTTTTTAAATTTTTTTATTCTCGTTTCTATATTCCCTCTAATGTACTTTACATTTAATTCTGGTCTTATACTTTCTATTTGTTTTTTTCTTCTAATAGATGACGTGCCGATAATTGTTTTTTTTGGTAATTTACTAAACATATTTTTTTTACTTATTAAAACATCTCTAGGATCCTCTCTTTTTAAAAATGCTCCAATTTTAATTTTACTATTAATTTTAGATGGAATATCTTTTGCAGAATGGATAGCTATATCAATTTTCTTTTTCAACAGCAAATCATCAATTTTTTTAGTAAAAAAACCCTTATAACCTGAGTCTTGAATTTTTGATTTATTAATATCACCTTCTGTTTTTATTTTTACAATCTTAAAAGAAAAGTTTTTAGCATTAGATGTTTTTTTAAGTTTTTCTAAAAAAATGTTTGTTTGTTTTAATGCTAACTTACTTCCTCGAGTTCCAATTTTTAATTGCGTAATTATTTTAGACATTTAATTTATATAAATAATAAAATTAAAAAAAATTAATTATAACCAATGTTTTTTTATTATGATAGTTCTTGGAATTGAAACAAGTTGTGATGAAACAGCGGCTTCAGTTGTTCAATCAAAAAACAATAAGATAAAGATATTATCTAATATTTTATATTCTCAATTTAAAGAGCATAAGGATTATGGTGGAGTTGTTCCAGAAATTGCTTTTAGAGAACATGTAAAGCTTATAGATAAAATAATTTTAAAAGCACTTGTTAGGGCAAAAAAAAAATTTAAAGATTTAGATGCTATTGCTGCCACTGGTGGCCCTGGTTTGCATGGAGGATTATTGATAGGTACAACAATTGGAAAAAGTTTATCATTGTCAATAAACAAACCATTTATACCAATTAATCATTTAGAAGGACACATACTTTCTCCAATAATAGAATATGATTTAAAGTTTCCATACTTAACTTTATTAGTAACTGGAGGTCATACAATGATGATTATTGCACACAAAGTTGGAAAATACGAAATTCTTGGCATGACTTTAGATGATGCTTTAGGAGAAGCATTTGATAAAGTTGCAAAATTACTCAATATCGGGTTTCCCGGAGGTCCGCAAATAGAAAAATTAGCATTAAAAGGAACTCCTTCAATAGAACTTGCTAAACCACTTATTAATTCGAATGATTGTAATTTTTCATTTTCTGGGTTGAAAACAAGTGTTTTAAGAATTTTAGATTCAAAAAAGAACAAGTCAAAAAAATTTAAATCAAATATGTGCTCAAGTTTTCAACACACTATTTTAAGTATAATTAAAAAAAAAAGTGAATTAGGTTTAAAAATTTTTAAAAAAAAATTTCCTAATAAAAAAAAAAACTTTGTTATTGTAGGTGGAGTTGCTTCTAATAATTTTTTAAGAAAAAATCTTGAAGAATTTGCAAATATAAATAATTTCGATTTATTTGTTCCAATGAAAAGTTTATGTACGGATAATGCCGCAATGATTGCTTTAGTTGCTTTAAAAAAATTTAATAAAAAAAATAAAAATAATTTTACTTTTCAACCTTTACCTAACTGGCATATTTAATATATTATTAATTATATTTTTTTGAAAAATTAATATGGGTTACTGGCTAATAAAATCTGAACCAAGTAAAGGAATGTGGAATGCTATTAAAAAAAAAGGTTCTAAAGGTTGTTTCTGGAAAAGGGTTAGAAATTTTCAAGCAAGAAATTATATGAAGGAGATGAAAAAAGGAGATCAATGTTTTTTTTACCATTCTGTTGATGAAAGACAAATTATTGGAGTTGTTGAAGTAACTAAAGAATTTTATCCAGATGAAACAGATGGTACTGGTAAATTTGTCTTAGTAGATGTTAAAACAAAAAAAAAATTAAAAAGACCAGTGTCATTAAGTGAAATTAAATCTAATCCTAGTTTATCTAATCTAGCACTTGTAAAACAATCTCGGTTATCAGTAATGCCTGTTGATTCTAAATCATGGAAAATTATTTGTAAGTCTGGCGAATATAATTAATGAATAAACTAATAAAAGCTGAAAACTTTGCAGCTCATTTAAAAAATTCAAAATTAAATAAAGAAAAATATAAAGAATTATATAAAGAATCCATAGAAAATAATGATGAATTTTGGAATAAGGTTGGCCAAAGAATTTCCTGGAAAAAAAAATATGATAAAATTAAAGAATTTAGTTATCAAAATAATGTTTACATAAAATGGTATTTAAAAGGAGAGCTTAATGTTTGTTATAACTGTCTGGATAGACACCTACAAAAAAGAGGAAATAAAACTGCAATTATTTGGGAGGGAGATGACCCAAACCAATCTAGAAAAATAACATATAAAGAATTGTATATTGAAGTTTGTAAATTCTCTAATGCTTTAAAGGATTCTGGAATTAAAAAAGGAGATGTTGTTACAATTTACATGCCAATGATTCCTGAAGCAGCTATTGCAATGCTAGCATGCTCAAGAATTGGAGCTATTCACTCAGTAGTTTTTGGAGGTTTTTCTGCAGATTCTCTAGCTGAAAGAATTAATGACTGCGATTCAAATTTAATAATTACTTCAGACTTTGGTGTTAGAGGTGGAAAAAAAATTCCTTTAAAAGAAAATGCTGATAAAGCTGCTGAAAAAACTCCATGTTTAAAAAAAATGATAGTTGTAAAAAAAACAGGGGATAAAATACCATGGAATAATCAAAAGGATTTTTGGTATCATGAATTAATGGAATCCGCTTCGGATATTTCTCCTCCTGAAAATATGAATTCTGAAGATCCCTTATTTATTTTATACACTTCAGGATCTACTGGTAAACCAAAAGGTGTGCTTCATACATCTGGGGGATATATCGTATATGCATCTTTTACTCATGAATATATTTTTGATATTAAGGAAGACGATATTTATTGGTGTACAGCTGATGTAGGTTGGATTACTGGACACAGCTATATTATTTATGGACCACTAGCAAATGGTTCTACAACTTTAATGTTTGAGGGTGTTCCTAATTTTCCAGATAGTTCTAGATTCTGGCAAGTTGTAGATAAGCATAAAGTTAATATATTTTATACTGCTCCAACTGCAATAAGAGCTTTAATGAAAGAAGGAGAAGATCCATTAAAAAAAACAAATAGAGATTCTCTTAGAATTCTTGGAACTGTTGGTGAACCAATTAATCCTGAGGCTTGGATGTGGTATTACGAACATGTTGGGAAAAAAAACTGTCCAATTGTTGATACATGGTGGCAAACGGAAACTGGAGGAATTTTAATTACTCCTATTCCAGGAGTTACTGATTTGAAACCTGGATCAGCGACATTACCATTTTTTGGTGTACAACCTGAAATAGTAGACAAGAAAGGGGATGTTCTAAAAGGTGAATGCGAGGGAAATTTATGTTTATCTGCATCTTGGCCTGGCCAAATGAGAACAGTATATAAAGATCACCAAAGATTTAAAGATACTTATTTTTCTACGTATAAAGGTAAATATTTTACTGGGGATGGTAGTAGAAGAGATAAAGATGGTTATTATTGGATAACTGGCAGAGTTGATGATATTATTATAGTTTCAGGACATAATTTAGGAACTGCTGAAATTGAAAGTGCTTTAGTAGGTCATAACAGTGTTGCAGAATCAGCTGTCGTAGGCTACCCGCATGATATCAAAGGGTGGGGTGTTTATGCTTATGTAACTTTAAAAACCGGATTTAAAGAATCTGATGAATTAAAAAAAGAATTAATAAACGAAGTAAGAAAAGTAGTTGGTCCTATAGCATCGCCAGATTTGATACAATGGGCTCCTGGACTACCTAAAACACGATCAGGAAAAATAATGAGAAGAATACTTAGGAAAATTGCTGCTGATGAAAGTGAACAATTAGGAGATGTTTCAACGCTCGCAGACCCAGGCGTTGTTAATGATTTAGTTCAATCTCGTTTAAACAAAAAAACAAATACCTAAAAATCTATACATCTACCTTTGATTTCCCAATCACCATATCTAGTTGGGTTTAATTTTTTTGCTTTTTTTTTTAATTTACTATTATTTTTATTTTTTTTTTTTTTTTTAATTTTTT
>PTKO01000022.1 GCA_002937775.1 Alphaproteobacteria bacterium MarineAlpha6_Bin4
GCTATCAAAAAATAAAGATGTAAATATTTTAGATATAAACGGAGATTACTTTGATTTTTCTAAAACTTTAAAAGAGACATTTGTGGAAGATAAAAAGGAAGATAGTTTTTTAAATAAATTACAACCAATAAATATAAATCTTAAAGCAAAAGAAATAATGGTTGCTGAAGAAAAGAGTATTTTTAAAACTAATGCAATTTTAAAATATGAAAACAAAGTATTTAAAGAAGTTAATTTAAATTCAGAACTAAGCAATAATAAAAAATTTAATATAATGATTAAGCCTAAAAAAAGTGAAAGAGAATTAAGCGTAAAATCAGATGACGCCGGTCTTTTCTTAAAAACTTTTAATATAAATAAAAGTGGTAAAGAAGGAGAATTGGTTTTACACGGTATTTATGATGATACAAAAGATTCTCATCCATTAAATTCTAGTGTTACAATAAGAGATATGAAATTAGTTAAGGCCCCAACATTGGCAAAAATATTAAATTTAGCTTCTATTGGAATTGTTTCAGCATTATCAGGAGAGGGAATTGTAATTAATAAATTAAAATCTGAATTTTCTCTTGAAAATGGGGTATTAAATTTAAAGAAGTATGAAGCATATGGCCCTGATATAGGTTTTTCAAATCAAGGTAAGATTTATTTAAAAGAAAAAAAAATAGATTTAGAAGGAGCCATAGTTCCAATGGTCACACTAAATAAAATTATAGGATCAATTCCAGTTCTAGGAAAAATTTTAACTAATGAAAGAAAAGGAATTTGGTCATTTGTTTATAATATTACTGGTAATTTAGAAGAACCTGAGGTGAAAGTTAATCCAATTAAAACAATCACTCCAGGATTTATACAAAAATTCTTTAGTGTTTTTAAAAAGGAAAAAGAGGAAGAAAGTTAAACTATCTTTATAGTGAAATAATTTTTCTTACCAATTGATATTTCAATTTTATTATTTTTTACGTTTTTATTAGTAATTAATTTTAATTCGTCATTAATTAATTCTCCATTTAATTTTACTGCACCGCCTCTAATTAATCTTCTTGACTCACTATTACTATTAATAACTTTTTTATTTAAACTAATAATTTTAAAGAGCTCAATGCCTTTATTAAGTTCATTACTTTTTATTGAAAATGTATCAGCTAGATTTTTTCCATGACATAAATTAGTTGCTTCATCTGCCAAAATCTTCTTACGATTATTAATGTCATCACTACTATTATTTTTTAATTTATTAATCTTAGAAAGATTTAAATCTGTAAAAAGTTTTAAGAATTTAGTAACATCTTTATCATCAACATTTCGCCAAAACTGCCAATATCCGTTAGATGATAATAGTTTTTCGCTTAGCCAAACAGCACCTTTAGCTGTCTTACCCATTTTGCCGCCTGAAGCTGTAGTAATTAAAGGTGTGGTTAAACCAAAAACTTCTTTTTTATTTATTCTTCTTATTAAATCAACTCCAGTAGTAATGTTACCCCACTGATCTGAACCTCCAAATTGAACTTCGCAATTTTCTCTAGAATTTAGTTCCACAAAATCATACGCTTGGATTATCATATAATTAAATTCTAAAAAAGATAAAGGTTGTTCTCTTTTTAATCTATCACTAACACTGTCCATGGTTAGCATCTTATTAACCGATAAATTCTTACCATAAATTCTTAAAAAATTTATATAATTAATATTTTTTAACCAAGTTGAGTTATTTAAAAATTTTACATTTTTTACATCGTCTTTATTAATTAAAAATTTTTCTATATTTTTTTTTATATTTTCAGAATTTTTTTTTATTTCAATACCATCTAATAATTTTCTTGATTTATCCTTACCAGAAGGGTCACCTATTTTTGATGTTCCATCTCCTAAAAGAACAATAACTTGATGCCCAGTTTTTTGCAAAATTCTAATAAGCATTAATTGAATAAGACTACCAACGTGTAAACTTTCAGCAGTGCAATCAAATCCAATATAAGCTACTATTTTTTTTTTATTAGCTAATTTATCTAATTCAACAATATTAGTGCATTGATGTATGTAACCTCTTGATTGTAATTCTTGGATTAGAGCTGATTTTGGTTTAAACATTTTTTTATAATTTCTAGTATTTAGATATTAAAAATATAATACTCGATATTTATAAGAAAATTTATTAATTATAATTCAATTATAATTTATATGATAAATTTAAAAAAATTTATTGCACTAGGATTAATGAGTGGAACTTCAGCAGATGGAATTGATATAGGTGTTATTAAAACTGACGGGAAAAGTAAAATAAATCTTGGGCCAAGCGATTATTATCCTTATTCACCATCTTTTAAAAAAAGAATAAAGAGCATATTTAAAAAAAAAAGAGATTTGAGAAAATCAAAAAAAGAAAAAAGAATCATTGAGATAGAAAATAAATTTACAGATCTTAATTTTATAGCAATAAATAAATTTTTAAAAAAAAATAAAATTAATAAAAAAAAAATTGATGTAGTTGGATTCCATGGTCAAACCATATCACACAATCCTTCTTCTGGATACAGCTGGCAAATTGGAGATTCTATGAAACTAGCAAACTTATTAAATATAAAGGTGGTAAGTGATTTTAGAGAAAACGACGTCAAAAATGGTGGTCAAGGAGCTCCTTTAACTCCTATATTTCATTTTTATTTAACAAAAAATATTAAGAAAACTATATGCTTTGTTAATCTTGGAGGTATATCAAATTTAACCTATTTTGATCATAGATCTAATAGAGACTTGAAAAAAATTATTGCATTCGATGCAGGACCCTGTTGTTCATTAATTGATGATTGGGTTTATAAAAATTTAAACAAGAAATATGATAGAGACGGTATTATTGCAAGAACTGGTAGTTTCGATAAAAAAATAATTAAAAGATATTTAAATAATTCTTTTTTTAGTAACAAACCACCTAAATCTCTCGATAGAAATGATTTTTCTTTATCATTATTAAATAATTTAAAAGTTAAAGATGGAGCTTCAACATTGTGTTATTTAGTCGTAGAGACAATAGTAAGGGCTTTTAAACATTTTAAAAAAAAACCTGAAATTTGCATAATATCTGGAGGCGGTAGGAATAATAAATTTTTAATTGAACTAATTAATAAAAGATTAAAAAAAATTAAAATTATTTTATCAGATGACTACAATTGGGATGGAGATTCTATAGAAGCGTATGCTTTTGCATATTTATCAGTTAGAAGACTTTTAAATTTACCTATTACATTTCCTAAAACAACAGGTATAAAAAAGCCATTAATCGGAGGAAGAATTTTTAACTATATCTAAATCTGTATTAATATCAGAAACAAATTTATTCACGTACTTTTTTATTTCATTTTCTTTATTTTTAAAATTAATATCACTATTTATCTTTTTATAAACTATTTTTACTTTTTTTTGATTAGCGAGTTTTTTTACTAATGCAGAAATTTCTTTTTGATCCACATCTATTTGTTTTGCAGGATGTATTATTAAACCAGAGGCCGGGCATGGCGACAAAAAGGAAAAATCAAAATCTTTAATAGGCACTGCTATATTTACAAACCCAACTATCTCGGGTCTTCTCATCAATAATTGCGAACCAATCCATGCTCCAAAATCTACTCCGCCTATCCAACAACTATTAATATCTTGGTTTTGATTTTGTAGCCAATCAAGAGCAGTTGCAGCATCACTTAATTCACCTAAACCATCTTCTTCTATTTCACCTTCAGATTTTTGTATGCCTCGGAAGTTAATTTTTAAAGTAGAAAAATTATTATTTGTAAAACTTTCAAACAGAGAAGATACAATATTATTGTCCATTGAATTTTCTTCACAATTTCTTGGATGCAGTACAATTGCTATATTTTTTGAATCTTTTTGGTGCTTGTAAAACCCTTGCAATTTACCCTGAGAACCATTTATTATTACTTCTGTCATTTTAAATATTAGATTAATAGCTAAATGTTATTTAAAAGCAATTAATAAATATATATATCTTTATTAAATTTATAAATTAAGTAGAAATTTACCATAAAAATAAGTAAATAAATGTATTATCAAATTATAATTTAAAATAATGTTTTTAAAAAAAATTATAGAATTATTAGACACATATAAGAAAAAAGATCCAGCATCGAGATCTTATTTAGAAATATTTCTTTGTTACCCTGGATTGCATGCAATTTTTTTTCACAAAATAGCAAATATGATTTGGAAGTTAAGACTAAAACTAATTTCTAGAATATTTTCTAATATTTCTAGATTTTTGACTGGCGTTGAAATACACCCAGCTGTTAGTATTGGCAAAAATCTTTTTATAGACCACGGCATGGGTATTGTGATAGGAGAAACAACTATTATTGGAGACAATGTAAGCATATATCAAGGTGTGACATTAGGAGGAACAAAAAGCGTTAAAAAGAAAAGACACCCAACTATTAACGACAACGTTGTTATAGGGGCTGGTGCTAAAATTTTAGGGCCTATAAATATTGGCAAAAACTCAAAAATTGGGGCAAATTCTGTAGTTATAAAAGATGTCCCTTCAAATACTACTGTAATCGGTATTCCAGCTCGTATTATTGATAATTCTACTGGCTATGGATCTGGAATATAAGTTTTAATGAAAAATAAAAATATTTATCTAGATAATCATTCTTCCACTCAAATCGATAAACGCGTTTATATTGAAATGAAGCCTTTTTTAACAGAAGTTTTTGGAAACCCTCACTCCGAATCCCATTCTCATGGGTGGATTTCAAATAAGTTTATAAATTTATCAAGATTAAAAATTGCAAAAGCTATAAACTCCAAAAGTGAAGAAATTTTTTTTACTTCAGGCGCAACTGAATCAAATAATTTAATCTTAAAAGGTTTGGCATTTAGTCAAAAAAAGAAGAACCACATAATTACTTGTGTTACTGAGCATAAATGTATTCTTGAATCATGCAGTTTTTTACAAGCTTTAGGATATAAAGTAACTTATTTAAAAATTAATAAATTTGGAGAATTAAATTTAGATATTCTAGAAAAAGAAATAAATAGTAAAACTTTTTTAGTCTCAATAATGCATGTTAATAACGAAATTGGCACAATTCATCCAATAAAGAAAATTGGGGAAATATGTAAAAAAAAGGGAGTCTTTTTTCATACTGATGCATCTCAATCTTTAGGAAAGATTAAGTTCGATATTAATTATTTAAATTTAGATTTTGCTAGTTTCTCTTCCCATAAAATTCATGGTCCTCAAGGAATAGGTGCTTTATTTATAAAAAAAAGAAAAGATGTAAAATTAACCCCTCTTATATCTGGAGGCGGTCAAGAAAATGGTTTAAGATCAGGAACTTTACCTACACATTTATGCATAGGTTTTGGCAAAGCTGTAGAACTGATAGAGAAAGAAAGAATTATGACTATGAAAAAAATCAAGAATTTAAAGAAACTTTTTTTAAATACCCTAAAAAAAAATAACATTAATTTTATTATCAATGGGAAAGATAGCATTGATAATAATATTAATATAACTTTTCCAGAAATTGATGGAAACTACCTTTTTTCAAAACTAGATAATATTTCCATATCATCTGGTTCAGCTTGTGGATCTGGCTCTGGGCAGTCATCATATGTTTTAAAAGAATTAGGTGTTACTTCAAAAAATGCTAACTCCACAATAAGAATTGGAATTGGGAAAAATAATACAAAAAGTGAGATACTATATTTTGTATCTAAAATTATAAAGATATTAAATGGTAAAAATTAATTTTTTAGACAAAACTGATAATTTAAAAGTGATCGAAGCCAAAGAAGGATCTAGTTTACTTGATGTAGCAAAAAAAAATAACATAGATTTAGAGGGTTCTTGTGGAGGAGACATGCTATGTTCTACTTGCCACGTTTATATTCTATCAAAACATTTAAATAAACTAAAAAAACAAACTATTGAGGAGAAAGAAATTTTAGAATTAGCAAATAATTTAAAAAATAATTCTAGACTTGCTTGTCAGATAAAAGTAACAAAAGAATTAAGCGGGTTAATATTTTCTATTGCATAAAATAATTTACTTGAAATCATTTATTTTATTATACATTCTAAGCAAGAGGCGAGGTAGCTCAGTGGTTTAGAGCAGCGGAATCATAATCCGTGTGTCGGGAGTTCAAATCTCCCCCTCGCTACCAAAGAAATTCATTAATTTTTCAAAACTATAATTAAAGGATTAATATGACTATAAACTAAAGGAATTTGACTAAATTGAAATCTTGGTGCAAATTTTTTAATAATATTATCATAATTTTTTATTTCTTTTGGTTCTCTAAGCACAAGCACATTATATTCACATTCTTCTTTTATAACGGCTTTTTTAAAATTTATTGGAGGATAATAATAAGGAGAAGGATCAGTTGGACATAGTACTTTCTCTTTATTTACAATCTCATTATTAATCCATATTGCTGAGTTTAATCTTGTAGAAAATTTATTACTATTTTCATCAAAATATGCAATTTTTAAGGGGATTGTTTGCATAATTGTTATAAACAAAGCACAAATTAATAAATATTTTTTTTTATTTCTTAATTTATATGATAAAAAAATTATTGATAACGGAAGTATATAAGGAATATATCTAAATTGTATATGCCATAAAGCATAACTTCCAACAAAAGCACCAGTTAAAAAAAGCAAGTAAGAAAATAATATTATTTTTTTGTTATGTCGTTTTTTTTTTCTGAATTCTTTTATTGAATAAAATACTGTTATTAAGCTTAGTAAAATACCAAAACCTTGCATATAAGATGTGCTGAAAAATAAAAAAACATTTTTAAGATCGAATTCTTTTAAAACCCAAGAATATTCATTGTTTGCCTCAAAAAAGAAATTAGAAAAATTAATTAAAATATAAGGATTTGTTATTAAAAAAACTGAAAATGAAGACAAAAATATAAAAAATATTTTTCTAAAGTTTAAAAATTTTTTTTTATCTAAATAAAATAATACAAAAATTAAAAAAAAATAAAATGGAACAAAAGCTAAGCTTGATCCAATTGCAAGACCAAGAAATATGGATATATATAACAAATAATAATTACTGGGTTTTTTTTTAATATATTTTAAACAAAAATATATTGCTAAATTTATCCATAGCAGACTATACCAGTGAGGTTTCATAACTTGAGAATAAATTATTGAACCAGGAGCAAACAAATATAATGATGAAAATAATAACGAATTTGTTTTGTTAGAAAAAATAATTAAACATTTATATAAAAAATAACAAGATAGTATAAAACATATCAATACAAAGAATCTTCCATAAAAATATATTTGATCAATTAATTTATCGCCTTGTAAGATAGTTTTTGAAGAAACATCTTTTAAAATATTTAATTTTTCTAATGTATAAAAATATAGTCCTAAAGGATAGATAAATGCACCGCCATATTTATAAACTTGAGGATCAAATTTTTTTTCTTTTGGATTAATCTTTGACAATCCCATTACCGAATTTACTTCATCCGCATTTACACTATAAAGCTTGTATCTGTAAACCCAATTTTCATTAGCATCAACATTATGTTTTTTTTTTATTTTTTTCTTTTCTCTAAATTTATTTATAATTTCCTCATCTAAATAGTGATTTTTGATATAATTAATGTCATTAATTCTTAATCCATAATCAAGGGTTGATATTTGAAAGAAAAAGTAAAATATTAATAAGAAAAAAATTATGTATTTATTTTTCATATCTCTATGTTACTAGATAAAATAAAAAAAATAAAACCTTCAACTATCGGTGTTTATGTAGGTTTAGATTTTGTAGGGGATGGTTTAATTAAATTACCCTTCATTAGATCATTAAGGCAAGTTTTTCCTAAAGCAAAAATAACTTGGATTGCTGGCACACATAAAAGTGAATTTAAAAGAACTCTTTCACCTTTAGTTAAAGGATTGCTGGATGAAGTTATTGAGGAATGTGAAATTGGTTTTATCGGTGTTAGTGAAGCTAAACTTTCTGAAAGAGTAAGAGACTTAAAAAATTTTTTTGTTTCTCCATTAAATAATAGAAAGTTTGATTTATTAATAGATACACAAACACATTTCTTAACAACAATTCTTGTTAAAACTATCAAACACAAATATTTTTTATCTGGTTGTGCTAAATTTTATCTTTCTGACATTAAACCTAATAAGAATTTTGTAAGAGAACTTAATTTATCTCAAAGATTAGTTCAATTGGCTGAAATAGCTTTGGGCGAGAGAATTAAAGTGCCTCCGCCTCCGCTCCCTTTAGATAAAAAATATAGATCTTTAGCAAAAAAAGCATTATTTAAAAGAAATGATTTCTACGTAGGGTTTGCACCAGGAGCTGGCGATACAAGAAAATGTTGGAATTTAAATAATTTTATAGAAGTAGCAAAATATTTTGAAAAAAAGAAAAAAATTCCAGTTTGGTTCTTAGGACCTAAAGAAAAAGAGTATTTGAGTGTGATAAAAAAATTTGTTCCATCATCTTTATTTCCTGAATGGGGTAAATTTAGAGATAGAAATATTAATGGACCAGCTTTTGTAATTGCTTTATCTGAAAGAATAAAATGTGCTTTAGCAAACGATAGCGGAACTGCTCATATGATAGATGCTGGAGGATCTCCAATAATTAAAGTTTTTGGCAGAAGTCAACCTGGAAAATATACTGGACTTACTCCAGGCTCATTGTCTATAGATTCTCGAATTTTTGGTTCTACAGATATCAATCAAATTACGCCAAAATATGTTATAAAAAAAATAGAAAATTATTTTTAATGATTAAAGAAAACATAATTATACCTACTTCAAGCGGAGAACTAATTGATAAAATATCTATACTTAAAATAAAGAAAAAAAAAATAGTTAATAAATTAAAATTAAAGAATGTTAAAAATGAATTATTTTTATTAAATAAAATTTATAAAAAGAATTTTAAGAAAAACAAAAAGCTTATAATTTATGAAAAGCAGTTAATAAAAATAAATACAAAATTGTGGGACATTGAAGATAGAATTAGATTTCTTGAATCTAGGAAAAGTTTTAAAAGTGAATTTATAAAATTAGCTAGATCTGTATATATAAACAATGATGAAAGAGCAGAAATAAAAAAAAAAATTAACAGATTAACTGGTTCAGATCTTGTAGAAGAAAAATCTTACAAATCTTATTAGTTTTTTTTTAAAGCTTCTATTCCTGGTAATGAAAATTTTTCTAACCAATGCAAAAACGCTCCACCACCTGTAGATAAAAAATTGAAATTTTTAATTTTTTTATTTCTTTTTATAGCAGCAATTGTATCTCCGCCACCTGCTATACTAATTATTTTTTTTTTGGAATTTATTAAAGAAACTATTTGGTTAGTTCCTTTATCAAAAGGTTTTTTTTCAAAATAACCAATTGGTCCACTCCAAATTATTGTTTTAGAATTATTAATTATTTTACTAATTACCCAAAGAGAAATTTTCCCTAAATCAAAAATTTGGTGATTATTTTTTACTTCTGAAATAGAAATCTCTTTAATTTTTTTATTATCCATAACTTTTAAATCTTCAGGTAATATTATAAAACAGTTATTTCTTTTAGCTTCTTTCTGGATTTTAATTACATTTAATAATTGTTTTTTTTCATATATAGAATTTCCAATATTAAAATTGTTTGCTTTTAAAAAAGTATTTGCAATACCACCTCCCAAAATTAAATATTTACTTCTTTTTATTAAATTACTAATCAAAGTAATCTTATTCTCCATCTTTGCCCCACCTATAATTGCTGTTAATGGTTTTTTAGGTTTTTTTAAAAAAATATTCAAATTTAATATTTCATTTTCCATATTTTTACCTATTCCTGATGGAAGTAAATTTGTTATTTTATCTATAGAAGCATGTTTTCTATGACTTGCACTAAATGCATCATTTATATAAACATCACAATTTTCAGCTAGTTGTTTAGCAAACTTACCACAATTATCACTCTCTCCTTTATGAAATCTTAGATTTTCTAATAAAACAATTTGTCCAATTTTTATTTTATTTAAAATTTCTTTTACATCTGGACCTATACAGTTTTTGCAAAAAACTACTTTCTTTTTTAAATGTTTTGATAGACTTTTTGTGATTTTCTTTAAAGAAAAATTATTATTTTTTTTTCCTTTTGGCCTGCCAAAATGACTAATAATGACTGGAATTCCCCCTTTTTTTATAATTTCTTTTATAGTTGGGATTGATGATATTATTCTTGTATTATCTGCAACTTTTCCATTTCTAAAAGGAACATTTAAATCCAATCTTACTAAAACTTTTTTTGACTTTAGGTTAAAATCCTTAATTTTTTTTATTTTTTTCATTAACTAATTATGTATTGTAGATTTTTTTTGTTAATTTATTACTATGAAAAATATTTTTTATTCTTTTTTGTTTTTTTTACTTTTTTCTTTTAATTTCTCATTATCTACAGAAATTATTATTAACGAAGATGAATGGCCTTGTAAAATAAATCATTTAAAACCACCAAAACAATCAGATTACTGGCCAGGGAAAAATATTCTTTTAAATTTAGATTGGAAAAAGGATGCTGATGTTAAAGAGCTTGTTAACTATATTACGAATCATGCAAATTCTATTGACCAAGGAAAAAAAGAAATAAATAAATTTTCGGAAAAATTTTCTGATAAGGCTATAAGAGAGATAAAATTTGATTTAGTTTTTTCAGGAATTTTTCAAGAAATGTCTCTTTACCTTAGTCTAGCCAAACACGGTGTTTTTCAATTTATTACAAGAATTAAACTTTTAGAAAAGGAGCTTATAAAACAAAACTTAAAAGATAAAAAATTAGAAAAAAGAAGCATAGGAAGAAGTAAAAAGGGGTGGATACTTGAAATAGCTGATGACTCTGAGGAAGAAGCAGAATTTCAATGTAATAGAATGGATTTCTTAGAAAGAAAAGCAAAAACTCTTACAAAACAACTTATTAACAATCTTTAAATTAGATTAATATTTGTGCTTATAAACAAATTTAGATTTTAACATAAAATATATTGACATAATTATCTAAAAATTTAGTTGATTATTAAATTTGTTTTTTTTAGCAACTTTTAGTCTACAAAATTTTAATTTTTGTGGACTTACTTTAGTCATTTTGGATATATGCTTTTGAGAATATTGTTTTTTTTTGGACTTGCTTTTGTATTGAGTTTGTTCATTAGTCAAAGTTTATTCAAAGGTATTGCAATGACAGGTAATATCGAAGCTGGAAAGATTCGATATGCTAAAAATTGTGTAAATTGTCATGGTCCAGCAGGTATGGGCCTAGCTAGTTATCCAAAAATTTCAGGTCTAGAAATTGCTTATATTATAGACAGGCTTGAGACTTATAGAGCAGGTATTGAGATTGGTCCTAATTCAGCATTAATGATAATGATGGCTCAACCTCTATCTGATACTGAAATTGCAAATTTAGCCGCGTACTTAAACGCGCAAAATAC
>PTKO01000023.1 GCA_002937775.1 Alphaproteobacteria bacterium MarineAlpha6_Bin4
AAATGAACTAAACAAATTAAGATTTAATTTTTTTGCTATCTTAATTATTTATTTTATTGGCTTTGTTTTAGATAGCTACTCATGGCAATTATGTATAGAGAATTTAGCAAAAACAAAATTAAAAATTTACCAAGTCTTTAAAATTAGAATTATTGGAGAAGCGTTTAATTATATACTTTTTCAAGTAGGCGGAGAACCTGTAAAAGCATTTTTGTTAAAAAACAATTTTGGAATTAAATATAAATTATCTATTGGCTCATTAATATTAGCAAAAACAATTATTCTATTTGCATTAATAATCTTTTGTTTTATTGGCCTTATTAGTATTTTTTATACAGGTAAATTCGGTGAGAATTTTGAAAATGCTGCTTTGGTTGGATTTGTTTTATTTACAACGTTAATTTCTTTATTTTTTATTGTACAAAGATATAAACTAACATCAAAACTACACAATATTTTTAAAAATAAATTTTCAAAAAAATTTAATAACGTTTTTAAACATTTAAAAGATACAGAAAATAAGATTTCTAATTTTTATAAAAAAACAAAAGCAGATTTTTTCAAAATATTATTTTTAAATCTAAGCAATTGGTTTTTTGGAGCACTTGAACTATATGCAATTTTTTATCTTTTAGATGAAAGAATAACTTTTTTAGAAGCAATAGCGATTGAAACACTTGTACAATTAGTAAGAGCTATGCTTTTTTTCATACCATCTAACATAGGGACTCAAGAAGGTGTTTTTGTTTTAGCTGTAAATGTATTAAAAGATTCAACGCCTTTAGGTTTGGCTGTAGCTATAATCAGAAGATTAAGAGAAGTTATCTGGATCTCAATTGGTTTAATTTTGGGTTTTAATCAAAAAATAGATTTTAAAGAAATAAAAAAAAAATTATAAATTTTTAGTTTTATTAATAAATATAAAAATAGTTATAAATAAAAAAATTGGTGTTCCTATAAAAGAACATAATAAAAAAATATCAATCTTATTAAAAAAAGTTATAGGAATTACGATGTAAATTATATCTTCGTGTTCAAATCCTAATATATTCTTTTGTTCAATAGCAATCCCTCCTTTCATTCTTTCTAAAACAAATCTAATAGTCATAATTAAAAAAACACAAAAAGCAGAAACATAACTATAAGTTAAGTCGGTGTTAAAATTTTTTTCTGCATAAAGGCCAAGTCCAATAAATAAAAATATATATGAAAGACAAACGCCTATATGATCTAGATAGTGACCTAATGTACTTGATTTATTTAATTTTCGAGCAACCTCACCATCAACATGGTCAAAGCATGCAGCAATAAAAAATAATAACGAAGCTATTTTTGCATAAAATAAATTTCCAAAAGAATAACAAATAAGTGAAGCTGTACCAAATAAAATACCTATAACAGTGACTATATTTGGGTGTACTCTAAAAAAAATAAATGGTTTTGAAATAATATATGCAAGTTTTTGGTCCCAAGGAGTAGATAGAGATAATTTGTTTAAAAAATTATTCATTAATTTTTTTTAAAATATTTTTTTTTGCTAATTGTAAATCTTTTTTAAAATCAATTTCAATCCATGGTAAATTTGTAATATTTTCGAAAGCTATAAAAATTTTTTTATCTTTAATTATTTTTTGAATTGCATCTTCGTACATTGCGTTCTTATTATTTTTCATAATCTTTTTTGATTCATTTAAAAGCATAAAAGCTGCATCCCTAGAGAATTTAAAAAAACCAACAGACTCTCCTTGGAAATCAAAATCACTATCAATAATTTTACCAAAATCACAAACTTTATTATTTTTTATACAAACTTTAACCGGTTCTTCCCCTGGCTCAATTTTTTTATCAAGTAATAAAGAATTTTTTTCTTTAGTAGAAATAAGTTTTTTTAAAATCTTTTTATCATATAAAACATCACCATCCATTAATATTAAATCTCCTTTTTTTTGAAAAAAACTTTTTGCACAAACTAAAGAAACGATACTTCCTTCCTTATATTTTAAATTTTTAAATATTTTAATTTTTTTTTCTTTATCAATTTTATTTATAAATTTAACCAAATAATTTGATTTATAACCTACAACAAGTCCAATTTCTTTTATTCCAAAATTTAATAAATTTTCATAATGTCTTTCGAGCAAAGTTTTTTTTCCAATTTTCAATAAAATCTTAGGTAAGTTAACATTTAATCTTTTACCTATTCCTGCTGCAAGTATTAAAGCTTTCATTTTTTTTAACTTTAAAATTTATAAGTAATATTTACGTCATATATTTGTAATATTTTATATTTTTTAATATAATTTTAACATATGAAAATAATTCATTCTAAAGATATAGGTATAAAAAAATTATCAAAATCTCAACTATTAAAAAAAGAACTTAATAGCAAAGAATTGTCTTTTTTAATGGAAGCACATAATGGTATGACCGCAAAAATAGTTGAGGCAAGTGGATTCAAAGGTATCTGGGCTTCTGGCTTATCTATATCTACTGCTTTAGGAGTAAGAGATAGTAATGAAGCTTCTTGGACACAAATTTTAGATGTTTTAGAATTTATGTCTGACGCAACAACAATTCCAATACTAGTTGATGGAGATACTGGTTATGGAAATTTTAATAATTTTAGAAGACTAGTTTCAAAATTATGTCAAAGAAAAATTGCAGGTGTTTGTATTGAAGACAAACAATATCCTAAAATAAATTCGTTTGTTAAAAAATATCAAAAGTTAGCAGATATAGACGAATTTTGTGGAAAAATAAAAGCTGGTAAAGACACTCAAGAAGATCCCAATTTTTCTATAGTTGCAAGAATTGAGGCTTTAATTGCTGGTTGGGGAATTGGCGAAGCAATTAAAAGAGCTGAAGCTTATTATAAAGCAGGAGCGGATGCTATACTTATTCACTCAAGTAAAGACAAAGCTGATGAAGTCTTAAAATTTAAAAAAGATTGGGGTAATAAATGTCCTGTTATTATTATTCCTACAACTTATTACAAAACTCAAACAAGTGTTTTTAAAAAAGCAGGTTTTTCTGCATTAATATGGGCTAATCATTCACTAAGAGCATCGATTAAAGCAATTCAAGATGTAACAAATCATCTAATTAAAAAAGAAACTCTTAAAGGTTTAGAAGAAAAAATATCCAGTTTAAACGAAGTTTTCGATTTAGCAGGTAATGAAGAATTGTATGAAGCTGAAAAAAAATATTTATTAGAAAAGAAAAATTATAATGGAATTGTTTTAGCTGCTTCTAGAGGACACCAACTTAAACATTTAACAAAAAATAAACCAAAATGTATGTTAGACATACAAGGCAAACCACTTTTAGAAAGATTAACTTCAACGTTAAAAAAAGATAATATTGGAAAAATCTCAATAGTTTCTGGATATAAAAATAACGTAATTGAAGAAAATAATAATCTTTCAAATCTAAATATTATACACAATAAAAGCTACGCAAAAACTGGAGAGTTATTTTCTCTTAATCAATTATCAAATGAAATAAAAGATGATTGTATTATTACTTATGGAGATATAGTTTTTAGAAAATACATTCTAGATGCTTTACTATCAACAAAAGGAGAAATAGTAATAGTTGTAGATGCCCTTGTAAAAGATAAAATAAAAAAATCTCAAAAAGATCTTGTAATTTGTGATAGAAAATTTACTGGAAATTATTTACTTGAAGAAAAACCAGCGACATTGATATCGATGGGTAATCAATTAAAAAAGAAAATTACTGGACAATGGATTGGATTAATGAAAACAAATGCAATTGGATCAAAAATAATTAGAACTGAGCTTAAAAAAATAAATAAAAACAAAAATTTTAAAAAATTAGGAATGCCTGATCTTTTCAACCACTTAATTAAAAATAAAATTAAAGTTAATGTTCTTTATGTTGCGGGTCAATGGCTTGATGTAAATGATGCGTTTGATCTAGCAGAGGCCAGAAAAGTATCATGGGCCAAAAACTTTAATTAAAAGTTTTTACAAATCTTTTCAAATTATAAATAACAAAAACAACCGAGCCTATAGTAGCTGCCAAAAAAAATAAATTAATTAAACCAATCCAAGTAATCGGTCCAATTAAATATATGCCATCCTCTAATGCAACCTTATCAGTTTCTGGAAAGCCATAAAAATCTTTACTTGTTCTATATCTATGAATAATTCCTAAAAGAGTATTAAAAATAGATGCAATAATAGCTGAAAATAATAAATAATTTTGTAAATCTAGATCTACAATACTAAAAAACTTAATTTCAAATGTTCCTGGAGGTATTCCAGCAGAAATACCTATAAACATTAGTATGTATGTAGCTGTATCAACAAAACTATCATAATACCATCCAAATTTACTTTCTTTTTTGAGCTCTCTTGCTAATTGACCATCAACATGATCTAAGAATTTTGAAAAAATAAATAAAATTGATCCAATAACAGAGAAAAAATAAATTCCAAAACTAAAAAAAACTGCGGCAAATGCTGCTAATAAAAGACTAAATGTTGTAACTTGATTTGGAGTAACAGATGTTTTTATCAAATATTTAACAATTTTTGCAGCAATCTTTTCATCAATTTTTTTTCTATATTTAAACATATAAAAAAGTTAAAAAAAAAATTTTCATTACTTGCAAATTGATTATAATGATTTATATCTTTTTTTATAAACTTTATTATTTAATAATGAACAGTAAATTAACTTATTCATTCTATAATAAATCTCAAGGTAGATCAGCTACATCTACTACATCAACAACCACCGCAACATCTACTACTTCATGTTCAGAAATAATTGTTAATAACAAATTAATTAAATTTTCAAAATATAAAATTACTAAAAATTCTTAAGAATTCTTAGTATGAAAACAAATTATGAAAAAAAATCCTTAATAACATTAAGGAACGGTAAAAAAATAGGTTTTGCTATATATGGTAATAAAAAGAATTCTCCTATTTTTTATTTTCACGGGTGGCCTGGATCAAGATTGGAATTAAAAAATATTCCATTAAAAAAAAAAGATTGTTTTATTATTGCTCTCGAAAGACCGGGTTATGGACTATCTGACCCAATACCTAAATTTAAAATTATTGATTGGCCAAAAATTGTTTTAGAAATAGCTGATAGATTAAAAATAAGAAAATTTTCAATTATTGGGGTTTCTGGAGGCGCACCATTTGCTCTTTGCTGTGCTAGTAAAATAAATAAAAGACTAAAAAAAGTAGCTATTGTCTGTGGTATAGCACCACATAATGCAAAAGGAATGAATAAGGGAAGAATTGGTATGTTATTACATTATGGAAAAAAACCAATAGTTTCATGGTTATTACTTAATTTTTTAAGAACAAGAATGCTTAACAGTAACCTTGAACAAAGTTTTTATAGATGGAAGCAACGCATTCCTTTAGCTAAGTCAGATGCAAAGTTATTTACTATTAATAGAGGCATGAAGTTAATTAAAAATTTTAAAGAAGCTGTAAAATATGGAACAACTGGCGTTCATAGAGATGCAAATTTATACTCTAATTATTGGGGTTTTAAAATAAAAAATATTAAAAGAAAAATATATATTTGGCATGGTGATAAAGATTTAACAGTACCAATAATTACAAATAAATTTTATAAAAAAAAATTAAAAAATAAGGAAATATTCATAAAAAGAGGAGAAGGACATTTTTCAATCTGTTATAATTTTATGAATCAAATAATAAAGCAAGTTAGTGAATAAATATCTTAATAAACCATTAAAAACTAAAACAGCACCAAAAGGAATTCCCTACATAATCTCAAATGAAGCAGCTGAAAGATTTAGCTTTTATGGGATGAAAGCAATCCTTGTTATTTATATGACTCAATATTTATATTTAACAACTGGTGAGACAAATTTATCAGAAGAATCCGCAAAAGGTTACTTTCATTTATTTACATCAGCAGTATATTTCTTTCCTATTTTCGGAGCATTACTATCAGATGTTTTTTTTGGAAAGTATAAAACAATTATTTCATTATCTTTAGTTTATTGTTTGGGTCATTTTGTTCTGGCAATTGATCAAACAAAGATAGGTCTGGCGTTAGGTTTGACTTTTATTGCTATTGGATCTGGTGGTATAAAACCCTGTGTTTCTGCACACCTTGGAGATCAATTTAGTAAAAGTAACAGTAGTTTAATTAGCAAAGCATATAGTTGGTTTTATATATCAATAAATTTAGGTGCCTTTTTATCAATGTTATTAACACCATATGTTTTAAAAAATTATTCACCTAGTCTAGCTTTTGGGATCCCTGGTTTTTTTATGTTACTAGCAACAATTTTATTTTGGTTGGGTAGATTTAAATTTGCTCACATAAAACCATCGGGGAAAAAAGTGCTTGATGAAATTTATAAAAAAAAAAATATTAGAATGTTGTTAAAACTTTTTACAATTTTTATGTTTGTATCATTCTTTTGGTGTTTATTTGATCAAACAGGATCTTCTTGGATTCTTCAAGCGGAAAAAATGGATCGAGAAATTTTTGGAGTTGAATTATTAAGCGCTCAAGTTTTATCAGCAAACCCAATAATGATACTAATTTTTACACCTATTTTTTTTAAGTATCTTTATCCGTTTTTAAATAATTATCTTGAACTTAATGCAATGAATAAGTTAAAAATAGGATTTTTTTTAACTTTTTTATCATTTTTATTAATAACAATAATTCAATATTCAATAGATGTTGGTCAAAATATTAATATTATTTGGCAATTGCTTGCTTATGCAATTTTAACAAGTGCAGAAATTTTTATATCAATAACATGTTTGGAAATATCTTACACATATGCTCCAAAAAAATTAAAATCAATTACAGTTTCAATTTTTCTTCTAAGCATCTCTATAGGTAATTTGTATACTAGTGTATTAAATTTTTATAACGAAAAAACTGACGGAACTGTTATTTTGCAGGGTGGAGATTATTTCCTTTTTTTTACAATAATGATGCTAATAGTAGCAATATTATTTATTCCATTTGCGAGGAAATTTAAAAATGACAGGGTTTTATTACAAAACTAATTATTTTATTGATTTAAATAATTTAACTGTAAATTACTTCTTTTTAATTTTTTCTTAAGATCTTTTTCTAATGTTTTGTCAAAATCATATATTTCTGATGGAAATTTAATATCCACAACATTGTTTTTACTAACTACTTTTCCTCTATTAAAAATGCTGTATTTATGCGATCTAGGATCTATTTCTACGCATATTGGCTTCTTTTTAACAATCCTAGAAATTTTACAATCTTTTCCAATTGCTGCTGATAAGACATGATCGTTAATTGTTTTTCCTGTTTTTTTATATGTAACTGCGTCAGCAGCTCCTTTTGCAAAACCAAGATATTTCATAGCCTCACCTCCTGTTGGTGCTAATGCGCTACATCCTGAAATTAAGATAATAGAGCCTAAAACGATAATATTTTTTTTAATATTCAATTTCTAATTTATCCACATTTTATCAATATTTTTCTACTTGACAAACAAAATACTTGTATTGTATACAATATTTCATATATACTATATATTGTACTATATTAATTAAAAACAAGGTAATAATAAAAAAAAATGTTAAAAAAAAATAAAGAATTATGTCCAATTTGTAACGAATCAATTAAAAAACAAAATATTAAATCACTTAGTCTTAACGATACTACTGTAACAGATTCGCGTGTAACAAAAAATGGTACTATGATAAGAAGACGTAGGCTTTGTGTATGTGGAAGCAAAGTTAGATTTACAACTTACGAAAGAATTCACAGACCCGAACTTACAGTTATTAAAAGAAATGGCCAGATTATACCATTTAACAAAGAAAGGATTTTTCAATCAGTAAAAGTCGCATTAAATGGATGTATTGATCAAGAAAAAAAAACAGAACAAATATCAAACGAAGTAAATGAAAAAATTCAAGATATTGGTAAAGATAGCGTGCCTACAAAAACAATAGGAGAGTTTATATTAAAAGCATTAAAAGAAAGAGATAAAATAGGATATGTAAGATTTTATGGTGTTTTTAAGAAGGTTAACGACCCTAAAGAATATAAAAGAATTGTTGATACCATCCATTAATCTAAACATTAGATCTTAAAAAATTAGAAAATTCTATAAAATCTTTAGCCCTTGGTGAGGAAACTCTCCAACATAAAGATATTTCTCTAAAATTTTGATTATTTTCATAATCTAAAATCTTAATTTTAGTTTTTTTAAAAAAATCTGAATTTATAACTAAATCTGGAAGAAGTGTTATTCCTGCATTGCTAGCAACCATTTGAACAAGTGTTAATAAACTTGTTGCTTTAAAAGCATCTATTTTTTGTTTAGCTTCCTTATTGCAGGCTTTTAACGCATGATCTCTAAGACAATGTCCTTCATCAAGCAACAGCATGTTAGATGCACTTATATCATTATTATTTAATGACTTTTTTTTTGCTTTTTTTAAAAGAGGACTATTACCAGGTAAAGCAACATGAAAAAAATCTTTTTTTATAAGTTCAACATTTAAATTTTCAGTTTTATAAGGTTTTGCAATTAGTATTAAATCTAAAGAACCTGAATATAACATGTTTAAAATATTAGCCGTTTGATCTTCTACAAGTTTTATATCTAAAAATTTATATTTTTTTCTAATTTTAGGCATTAATTCTGGTAATAAATATGGGGCAATTGTTGGTATTACACCTAACCTTGTTTCACCATACATACTATCTTGAGCTGATTTTGCTAAATCTAAAAGGTCATTAACTTCTATATTTATATATTCTGCTTTTTTTGCAATTTCTTTACCTAATGGTGTTAAAAAAACTGTTCTTTTTGTTCTCTCAATTAACTTAATATTAAGCAACTTCTCTAATTCTTGTATACCCGAACTAAGAGTAGATTGACTTACAAAACACTCTTTTGCTGCTTTACCAAAATGTAAATTTTTTGAAACTGATACTAAATATTTTAACTGTCTAAATGTAGGATGAAACATTTATAATTACCTAATAATCGATTTTTTCGATTATATTATCAAATAAAATTTATTTGACCAATTAAAAAAAAAGATTTAATTTAAATTATACTTAAAGGGAGGTCAATATGACTTGGTATACACCTAAAGTTGCAGAAGTAGCTGTTGGCCTTGAAATTAATAGCTATGCATGCGCTGAAGTTTAATTTTTAAACTTCTTTTAAACGGCTCTTAGTAACTATTGTTAAGAGCCGTTTTTTTTTTTATAATCATAAAACTATTTTGTTAGACAATTGGAAAAAATTAAATAAAGAAATAGTTTCCTGCCGAAAGTGTAGAAGGCTTGTTAAATTTAGAGAAAAAATAGCTAAAAATAAAACAAAAAGATTTATTAACGAAAATTATTGGGGAAAACCTGTATTAGGTTACGGTAATAAAAAAGGAAAATTAATAATATTAGGTTTAGCTCCAGCAGCCCATGGAGGAAATAGAACTGGAAGAGTTTTCACTGGAGATAAGTCAGCCGATTTTTTAATTAACTGTTTACATAAGGTAAAATTTGTTAATCAGCCAACTTCAACAAATAAAAACGACGGTTTAAAAATGTTAAATTCCTATATGACGCCAGTTTTAAAATGTGTCCCACCAGAAGATAAACCAAAATCTGATGAGCTAACCTCGTGCTTTTATTTTTTAAAAAAAGAAATAAATCTTTTAAATAAAAGTAAAATTTTTTTAGCTCTTGGTAAAATAGCTTTTGACACATGTGTTAAATTTTTTAAAAAATATAAATATATCAATAGTGATAATAAACTTAATTTTTCTCACGGAATCTCATACAAAATAAATGACGAACTAACTTTGATTGGCTCTTATCATCCAAGTCCAAGAAATGTTAACACTGGTAGGATAGACTCAAAAAAAATGATAAATTTATTAATCAGAATAAAAAAAAAGTTAAATATTAAAAATGATTGAGTTGTTTAAATTATTAAAATATTTTTTAATTATTTTTTTATTTTTTTTTATCCTTTATTTATTAGTATGATTTTAATATGAAGCTAGAAAAAGCAATTTTTGGCGCAGGATGTTTTTGGCATATTGAGGAATTTTTTTCAAATCTTAAAGGTGTTCTTTCAACTCGAGTTGGATATGCATGTGGGACATCAAAAAATCCTACATATAAAGAAGTTTGTGAAGGAAAAACTGGTCATGTAGAAGTAGTTGAAGTTACTTTTGATCCTAGAATTATAAAATATGATGAGTTACTAAAGCATTTTTGGCATATTCATGACCCCTGCTCCTTAGATAAACAAGGTCCTGATGTAGGCACTCAATATGCTTCTGTAATATGTGTGGTAAATGAAATTCAAAAAGAAATAGCGGAAAAAAATAAAAAAGAATCTCAAACAAAATTTAAAAAAAAAATTGTCACAAAAATATGTCCGTGTGATTGTTTTTATTTAGCAGAAGAATATCATCAAAATTATTTGAAAAAAAATCCTGGGTATATGAAGATTTGTAAGATACCTGAAGGTATATAAATCAAAAAAAGTAGTTTTTTGTTATAAATAACATAAAAATTGATAAAAATACTGTTTTTTTTGCTATTTTGGCATGTTTTATGCTTGTTTGTTATTACAATGAAAAAAATTGAAGCAATTATTAAACCTTTTAAACTAGATGAAGTTAAAGAAGCTCTTAGTAAAATTGGAATTAACGGTATGACAGTAATTGATAGTAAAGGTTTTGGAAGGCAGAAGGGTCATACAGAGTTATATAGAGGGGCTGAATATATAGTTGATTTTATACCAAAAATAAAAATTGAAATAGTAATTGATGACAAATTATTAACAAAAGCAATAAACACAATACAAAAAACAGCAAATACTGGAAAAATTGGAGATGGAAAAATATTTATAACAAATATTGAACAAGCTATAAGAATAAGAACTGGTGAGAAAGGAAACAATGCAATTTAATTTATTATTTTTTAATATTCTTAATTCTAAG
>PTKO01000024.1 GCA_002937775.1 Alphaproteobacteria bacterium MarineAlpha6_Bin4
TTAATTAATAAAAAAACTAAAATTTTAAATTTTAATAAGCAAATTATTTTTTATAAAAAAAATAAAATAATTTTTAGTGGAACAAAATTTATAAAAAAAATTCCACTACAAAATTCAATAAAAAATAAAATTAAGTTTATTTCAAAAAAAATGCCTGGATTAAACAGTTTTTTTGGGATTGATTTTATTATTTTTAAAAAAAAATATTATTTTTTAGAGATAAATCCACGAATTACTACTTCATATAAAAATATAAAAAAAAATATAAAAATTAAAACTGCAAAAAAAATTTTAAATACATTATGATATATTTTGAAAATGAGAATTATTGGCTGGGATATTGGAGGAGCGCACGTTAAAGCTATTATAATTGATTTTAAGAAAAAAAAATTAAAGTCGAGCCAAATATACTGTCCAATATGGAAAAATTTAAATAATTTAAAAAAAGCAATTAAGTTAACTAAAAAAAAACTTGGAAAATGTGATTATCACTCTGTAACAATGACAGCTGAATTATCGGATGCTTTTATAAACAGAAAACGCGGTTCAAAATATATAATTAAACTAACATCTAAAATATTAAATACAAAAAAAACTTTTTTTTATAACAAAAATAAATTTATAAAAAAAAATATAGCTTTAAAAAAAACTAATATAAATTCATTGAATTGGCATGCGATAGGTAATTTTATTTCAAATTTTTATCCCAATTCAATTCTTGTTGATATTGGATCAACAACTACAGATATCATTCCTATAAAAAATAAAAAAATAATATCAAAAGGAAGCAGTGATTATAAAAGACTTAACTATAATGAATTATTATATATCGGAGTTATAAGATCACCTATACACGCTGTTGAAAAAAAAAAAAAAATAATATATGAAAACTTCGCAAACTTGAGTGATGTTTATAGAATTCTTAATAAAATACCCAAAAAAAATGATTTAGCACCTACCTTAGATAATAAAGATAAAAATAAACATTCTAATGCCAGAAGAATTGCAAGAGTGTATGGAAAAGACTACAAAAAAAAAGATTTTGAAAGATGGAAAAAAGTAGCATCTAAAATTGAAAAAAAACAAATTAATATTTTAAAAAAAAATATTTCAAAAATTAAAAAAGAAAATTTTAAAAATGATGTTCCTATCATTGGTGCTGGAGTCGGTAAGTTTTTACTAAAAGATGCATGTAAAAAAAAAAAGTACTATCCTTTTGAATCAAACATTAAAAATACAAATAGTAATAAGGTTGTAAATTGTGAAACAGCAGTTTCTGTTGCAATTTTGTTAAAAAAATATTTAAAACAAATTAATAATTAAATTTTTTATATTATTTTTCTACTAGATTACTAAAGAATGATATAAGTTTTTTTGTAACCACTCCTACTTCAAATTTTTTTTTATCAATTTGAGATACGGGAGTTATTTCAACTGCAGTGCCGGTTAAAAATATTTCATCTGCACTTAATAAGTCTTTTGAGGTAACTCTTTTTTCTATGACTTTTATGTTATTTTTTTTTGCTAAATGTATTACAGTTTTTCTTGTTATTCCATTTAGAAAGCAATCTGCTATAGGGGTGTAAAGTTTATTTTTTTTTACAAAAAAAATATTCGCTCCAGTAGACTCTGCAACATACCCATCATAATCTAGCATCAATGAATCATCAAAGCCTCTTTTTTCAGCCGCGTGTTTGCTTAAAGTACAAATCATATAAAGCCCAGCTGCCTTCGCTTGTGTTGGCGCAGTACTTGATGGAGGCCTCCTCCATTTTGATGTATTCAGCTTTATACCATTATTTTTTTTTGTTTTATTAAAGTAACTGGACATTTTCCATGTAGCAATTGCTACATGTATAGTGGTGTTTTGAGCTGATATTGCCATCATTTCACTGCCTCGCCATGCAAAAGGTCTTAAATAACCATTTATGATATTTTGCTTTTTTATTAATTTCTCACAAGCATCATTAATTTTTTTTTCACTATAAGGTAGCTTAAAACCTAGTGTTTTAGAGGAAAAAAACAGCCTTTTAGTATGCTCTTTAAGCTTAAAAATTTTACCATTATAAACCCTTGCACCTTCAAATACACAGCTTGCGTAGTGTAATCCATGGCTTAATACGTGAATTTTTGCTTTACTCCATTTTACAAATCTTCCGTCCATCCATATATAGCCTGTTCTATTCTGAAAATTTTTTTTTTTTACCATCTATTTAAAATAAAAGAAATAAAATTTTTTTTTATTAAAATAATATCTAAATATAAAACATATTTAAAAATAAAAAATGGCTAACTTAAATAATATTTTTAACCCCTTATTTTTAAAAGATAAGGAACTTAAAACTGCTTTTGAATTACTGTTCTTTACAATAAAAGATTTTGATAGAAATATTAGTTCCTTATTAAAAAAATTTGGTTATAACAAAACTCATTTTGCAGTTATTTTTTTAGCTTCAAACAATTATTATTTAACAATAAAAGATTTACTTGTAATTTTAGATATAAAAAAACAGAGTTTAGCAAAAATAATAAATAAACTTAAGAATGATGATATTATTTTTTTAAAGAAATCAAAAAAAGATAAAAGAAATAAAAATATTTATCTAACAAAGAAGGGGATGAAAATAGAAAAAAAGTTAACAGAAAAGCAAATTAACAATATTGCAAATGCATATAAAAACGCAGGCACGGAATCAATAAATGGTTTTAAAAAAATTTTAATAAACTTAGTAGGTAAATCTTCTAAAGTAATTTTAAGAAAAAAAATATGAAAACAAATTTGCCGCATATATTAATAGTAGATGATGATAAAAGAATTTTAGAATTAATTAATGATTTTTTAGTTAAAAATAATTTTAGAGTTAATACAGCAAATAATGCTCAAAAAGCTAGAGAAAAAATAGAAAATATTGAGTTTGATCTTATCATTCTCGATATTATGATGCCAGGTGAATCTGGTTTAAAACTCACTAATTCTTTAAAAAAAAATAATTTCAAAACACCTATTCTACTATTAAGCGCATTAGGCAATCCTGAAGATAGAATTAAGGGATTAGAAATCGGTGCTAGTGATTATTTAAGCAAACCATTTGAGCCAAAAGAATTACTTTTAAGAATGAATAACTTAATAGAAAGAAACAAATATATTAAACAAAAGTCTAAAATTGTTAAATTTGGCCCTTATGTTTTTAATTTAATGAAAGAAACGCTAAAAAAAAATGGAAAAATATTTTTTTTAACTTCTAGTGAACTAAAATTACTCAGTATTTTAGCCAAAAATGAAGGTCAACCAATATTTAGATATAATTTATCTAAAAAATTAAATATTCCAAACACTAGTAGAGCATTAGATGTGCAAATTACTAGATTAAGAAATAAAATTGAAAATAATAAAAAATTTCCAACATACATACAAACTGTTAGAGGAAGAGGATACGTATTAAAAATAGAGTAAAATATATTTAAAATATTATTATCATGATAAAAAAATTTTTACCCCAGACTCTTCTAGGCCGTTCCATACTAATTTTAGTAGTTCCTTTAATTATTTTACAAATAATTATTACAATAATTTTTTATGACAGGCATTGGGATACCATTACAAGACATAGAACAATTGATTTTGTTAATGATATAACGCTTATTATTGAATCGATTGAAAAAAATAATTCAGAAGAAAACTTGGAATGGACATTAAATAATGTATCAAAAAAATTGCAGTTACAAACTGTTTATAAAAGAAATGCAGAACTAAAGTTTGATGAAAATAAAAAAAATAAAACAAAACTTAGGAAAACTTTGCTAAGAAACTTAGATCCATTGGGGAAAAATTTTTATTTAAATATAAATGATAAAAAAAAATTAATCACTGTGATGGTTCAAATGAATGGAGGGGTACTTGAGTTTCAGGCAAATAAAAAAAGAATATACAGTTCAACAACTTATATTTTTATATTATGGATGATAGGTGCCTCAATAATTCTTTTTATAGTTGCATTATTATTTTTAAAAAATCAAATTAAGCCAATAAGAAAGTTGGCAATAGCGGTTGATCGATTTGGGAAAGGAAGAGAAATTAAAAACTTTAAACCTTCTGGTGCTAAAGAAGTTAGAAGAGTGTCAAATGCTTTCAAAACAATGAAGGAAAGAATTGAAAATTCTATATCACAAAGAAATAAAATGTTTTCTTCTATATCTCACGATATCAGAACTATTTTAACTAGAATGAAACTAAATTTGGAGCTACAAAAATTAAACAAAGGTGGTTTAAAAAAAGATTTAATAGAAATGGAGGAAATGGTTGAAGAATATTTAAATTACGCAAAGGGTGAAAAAGAAGAAAAAATTAAAAAAATTAATATAGTTAAATTATTAAATTTAATAAAAAAAAGGTATTTAAAAAAAAATATATATTTTAATAATAAAAAAAAAATAAACGTGATGATAAGGACAAATTCTATTAAGAGGTGTATACATAATTTATTATCTAATAGTTTAAAATTCAGTAAAAAAATTAAAATAACTTGTAAAAAAAGAAATAACTTTGTTGAAATTATTATAGATGATGATGGGCCAGGAATTCCTAAAAAAGAAAGAAATAAAGTTTTACAACCATTTTACAGAGTTGAAGGATCAAGAAATAGAGATACAGGAGGAATTGGATTAGGTATAACAATAGCAGCTGATATAATAACAAGCCATAGAGGCAATTTTTTATTAGAAGATTCTCCTCTTGGTGGTTTAAGGGCAAAAATTTATCTGCCTATATAAGAAAGTTTTCAATTAAAGAAAGTCTGTTATCCAATGTGGCCATTATTTTTTCATTATTATCAGAATCATCTTTAATCCATTCGTAAATAATTGATAAATATAAAAAAGAAAAAAGTGATACTTTTATATTTTTTTTTACTGGATCTAAGTTAATTTTGCTAAGTTTTAAATTATTTTCCATACTAATAAAGAAACTTTTATATAATTTTGTAAGAAGATTTGGTTTTTTTTTAAAAGTTGCATAAAAATTAAATAAATTTTTTTTATATGGAAGAAGTAGATCGAGTCTTGTCATAAATATTTCAAATAAATTATCTTTTATATTATTTCCTAATTTTATTCTTTTTATTTTTCTCTCTAGATCTTTATCTATTCTGCAAAAAAAGGAAATCATTATTTCTTCCTTAGTATTAAATAAATTAAAAAACTTTTTTGATGATATTTTTGTTTTTTTTTGAATCTCTGAAATTTCTATTTCATCAAATTCTTTTTTTAGCAAAAGATTCAATAAAGAATCTTCAATTTTTTTTTTTATTTGGTGCATTTAAAATTTTTTAACTAAAATTTATTTTACTTTTTAAAACTTAAAATTTTAGCTTTTTTTACAGACTCTTTTATAGAATTAGAGATAACTTTATTAAAGTTATTTTTATTTAAACATTTTATAGCGGCCTCGGTAGTTCCACCTTTGCTTGTAATTTTTCTTTTTAAATCACTAAACTCTCCATCTAAAATATTTAAACTTTTAGCAGTTCCTATATAAGTTTCTTTTATAATTTTCTTTGCAAATTTTTTTCTCAACCCATAACTTACTGCTGTTTTTTCCATTAACTCAAGTAAATAATAAAAATATGCCGGACCACTTCCTACTATAGCAGTTATTAGGTCAAAAAATTTTTCATTATCTAACTTATGAACGTTTCCTAGGATATTTAATAAAAAAAGATCATTTTTATTCAAATTTCTTTTTAATGAATAGACTGCTATAGTTCCACTATTCACCGATATAGAAGTATTTAACATCACTCGAATTATATTTTTATTTAAAGGAAAAAAAGTTCTAATATCGTCTAATTTTTTTCCAGCAAGAAGAGAATAAAAATTTGTATTCTTGTTAAATATTTTTTTGTATAAATCCAGACTAAAATTTAAGTCTTTGGGTTTAAATGCTAGAAAAACATATTTGAAATTTTTTTTTAAATTATTTAATTTATTCTGATCAATTATATTAATTTTATTTTTGTATTTCTTTTTTAGTACTAATTTTCTCTTTAAGCTTTTGTCTACAATGTTTATTTGAGAAACTTTTTTAAAAAAAATTTTACTTTTATTTAACCAACCATCTATTAACGCAGTCCCAATTTCTCCACAACCAATAATAAGTACTTCATCTTTCAATTATGCCTTACCTTCAGTTTTAAAATCAAAAAACAAAATTGCTTCTTCTGCCTTCTTTCCTCCCCATAATACTAACTGAAGCATAGGAAAAAATCTTTCACTTTCTAATATTGCATAGTTTAAAACATCCTTTAGTAAATCAAATTTAACGTTATTGCTATCTTTAACCAATATAGAATTTTTAAAAGTAGGATAATTATTCTCATTAATAATAAAATGCCCGTAACTAATTCTATTATTTATAAGATTTAATAATTTATAAATTTCAATATTATTAGAAAAATCCATTTTATTATAAAAAAAAGATCTAATCTCAATTCTGCCATTATTTTTTAGCCAAGTAACTTGAATTATTAAATTTGAATATTTTGTTGGTACCTCTATATATATTTCATCTTCAATTGGTCTTTCAAAAACCCAATTTTTAGAAATTATTATTTGTTCCAATAAATTTATGGGATGAAATTTAGAATCGGTAAAATCTGTAAATGAAGGAGCCATTTTTAATACATATTGTATATTATTAAGATGATTATACTATATATTGTATAATATAAATACTTTTTTTTAATTTAATTTCTTTTATGTCTTTAATAAAATTACAATTAATATAATTATTTAATCTAATTAACTTTATAATTTAAAACATGATAATTGTTACAGGAGGTGCTGGCTTTATAGGCTCAAATCTAATTTATAGATTAAATAATATAAAAAACGAAGCAAACATAATAATATGTGATTTAGTAAATTCCTCTTTAAAAAAAAATTATTTAAAAAAAATTAGATACAAAAAAATAATTACACCTTCAAATTTTTTTAATTTTTTAAATAAAAATAAAAAAAAAATAGATTATATTTTTCATTTAGGAGCTATTTCTTCAACAACATCAGAAAATTTTCAAAAACTTAAAAAAAATAATTTTGAATTTTCAATTAAAATTCTAGAATTTTGCACAATAAATAAAGTAGGACTCATATACGCTTCTAGTGCTTCAACTTATGGCAATGGTAATAATGGTTTTAATGATCAAGAAGCACAATCATATTTAAAAAAATTGAAACCTTTAAATTTATACGGAAAAAGTAAACACTTATTTGATTTACATATTTCAAAAAAATTAGAAAAAAAAGAAAGTTTGCCTATTCAATGGGTTGGTTTAAAATTTTTTAATGTTTATGGTAATAATGAAAGACATAAAAAAAAACAAATGAGTATCATTTCTTACTTAGCTCCATTAATAAAAAATAATAAAAAAATTAATCTTTTTAAATCTCATGATAAAAAATATAAAGATGGTGAGCAAAAAAGAGATTTTGTTCATGTAAGTGATTGTGTAAACGTATTAATATGGTTTTATAATAATAAAAATCATTCAGGTTTATTTAATGTAGGAACTGGAAAAGCAAGGAGCTTTATTGACGCAACAAAAATTTTATTCAAGAATTTTAATAAAGATGAAAAAATTAATTTTATTAATACACCAAAGAATGTAAAAAAACATTATCAATATTTTACCGAAGCAAATATTAATAAACTAAGAAAATTTGGATATAAAAAAAAATTTAAAAACATAGAAGAAGGTATAAAATTATTTGTAAAAGAAAATTTTTAAAAACGGAGACTTAAAATCATATTTCCAAATATAGATCCAGTAATTTTTTCACTCGGGCCATTAGACATAAGATGGTACTCGATGGCCTATTTACTTGGTTTTATACTTGGCATTTTTTATATAAAATTTTTAAATTCGAAACATAAATTAGATTTAAGCAATGATTTAATAAACGATTTTTTCTTTTACACAATATTGGGAGTTATATTAGGCGGAAGAATTGGTTATATTCTTCTTTATAACCCAGCTTATTACTTTTATAACCCTATAGAAATCATAAAAGTTTGGAATGGCGGAATGGCTTTTCATGGTGGTTTAATTGGTGTAATAATAAGTACGTTACTTTTTAGCCTTAAAAATAAAAGTAGTTTCTTTATTTTTTCTGACTTGTTAGCTTGCGCAGCTCCAATTGGTATTTTTTTTGGAAGAATAGCAAATTTCATAAATGGTGAACTTGTTGGAAGAATAACAGATAAAAAAATAGGTATAATTTTTAGCCATGTAGACAATGCCCCACGTCATCCAAGTCAGATTTATGAGGCAATTTTAGAGGGTTTATTACTTTTTTTTATTCTACTTTTTTACCAAGATAGAGAAAAGTTTGTTAATAGAAGTGGTTTAATATCTTCATTATTTTTAATATTTTATAGTTCTTTTAGATTTATAAGTGAATATTTTAGAGAACCAGATATGCATTTAGGGCTACAAATATTTAATTTAAGTTTAGGACAAATTTATTCTATATTTTTTCTTTTTATAGGAATTATTATATTTTTAAAAAAATAAATGCAAAATTTGGAACAAATTTTAAAAAAAAGAATTTTAAATTTTGGACCTATTAGTCTTTCTGAATTTATATCAGAAGCAAATCTAAATTCAAAATACGGATACTATAATAAAAATTTACCATTTGGAGAAAAAAAAGATTACATAACTTCGCCGGAGATTAGTCAAATGTTTGGAGAACTTATAGCCATATGGAGTATTGATTGCTGGGAAAAAATGGGGGAGCCCAAACAGTTTAATATAATAGAATTAGGCCCTGGTAGTGGTGTTTTAATGAAAGACTTTTTAAGAGTAGTTAAAATAAAGCCTAAATTTATTGAAAATTGTAAACATATATATTTGTTTGATTCAAGCTCGTTATTAAAAAAAATTCAAAAAAGAAACTTGATAGTTAATTCTGCTATATCAAAAAAAATTAAGTGGGTAAAAAAATTAGATGAAATACCTGAAAACCCTTTTATTTTGATTGCAAATGAATTTTTTGATGCACTACCAATAAAACAACTTCAACTAACAAAAATTGGGTGGAGAGAGCGAATGTTAAATTATAATAAAAAAAAAAAAAAATTTTTTATTTCTTACTCAAATAAGCCAACGATGTTAAAATTTTTTTTGCCAAAATCAGAAAATTTAAAAAAAATAGGTTTAATATACGAAATACCATTAAATATGATAAGTTTCTTAGAAAATTTATTTACTAGAATAAAAAAAATAAAAAGCGCATGTTTAATAATTGATTATGAGAAAAAAAAAATTTTTGGAAATACATTAAAAAGTATAAAAAAACATGCTCTTTCTAACCCTATAGAAAAAATAGGATCCTCTGATATAAGTGCTCATGTAAATTTTGATTTAATAAAAGAAATTTCAAAAAAATATAATTTGTCAGCTGATGGCCCAATAAGTCAAAGTGAATTTCTTATTAATCTAGGAATTTTAAAAAGAACTGAAATGTTAATTAAGATTGCTAATAATAAACAAAAAAAAATGTTAACTAAAAGTTTAGAATTTTTAATTGATAAAAATAAAATGGGAAAAATTTTTAAAGTAATATCTATTAAAAATAAAAAAATTAAGAATTTAGTAGGTTTTTAATAAATTGTTTTTTTTTAAAGAAACAAAAAAATATACGCAAATACAGTATGCCTTTTTTTCAAGAAAAAATGGGGTAAGTAAAGGGATTTATAATTCTTTAAATTGTGGAATGAGTTCTAAGGACAAAAAAGGCAATGTGCAAAAAAATCGAATTATTGCTCTAAAAAAAATTGGCTTAGATAACAAAAAACTTATTATACCAAATCAAATTCATAGTAATAAAGTTAGAATAGTAAATAATGATTCAAAAAATAAGCAAATAAACGCAGATGGTTTAATAACAAAATCAGAAAAAATTGTTTTAGGAATTTTAACTGCTGACTGTGCACCTGTATTTTTTTTTGATTACAAAAAAAGTATTATTTCTGCTATTCATGCTGGATGGAGGGGTGCAAAAAATGATATAATTTATAATACCATAAAATTAATGCTTGAATGTGGATCAAAATTAAACAACATAGTATCATGTATAGGCCCTTGCATAGGAAAAGAGTCTTATCTAATAAATAATGACTTTTACAATAAATTTGTTATTGAGAACTCAAAAAATAAAAGATTTTTTTTAATAAAAAATAACAAAATGAAATTTGATTTGAAATCTTATATTGTAGAAAAAATAAAAAAATCTGGGGTAAAAAAAATTTATTTTAGCTCTTTTGACACATTTAAAGATAAAAAAAACTTTTTTAGTTATAGAAGATCACTTATATATAAAGAGAAAGATTATGGAAGATGCCTTTCAATTATATCTTTAAATGGAAAATAAATAAATGAAACTTGTAACATGTAATAGCAATAACTCTTTAGCAACATCAATAGCTAAGAAATTAAAAAAACCACTATGTAAATGTGTAATAAAAAGGTTTGCTGACATGGAGATTTTTGTAGAAATTCTTGAAAATGTAAGAGGTGAAGATGTTTTTGTAATACAATCAACTTCTTATCCTGCAAATGATAATTTAATGGAATTACTTATTACAATTGATGCTCTTAAAAGAGGTTCTGCAAAAAGAATTACAGCTGTGGTTCCATATTTCGGTTATGCTAGGCAAGATAGAAAAACTGGGCCCAGAACTCCTATAACTGCAAAACTAGTTTCAAATTTAATAACAAATGCTGGAGCAG
>PTKO01000025.1 GCA_002937775.1 Alphaproteobacteria bacterium MarineAlpha6_Bin4
TATTTTTTTTTCTTTTTCTTCTTCTTCTTTATACTTTGTAAGAAATCATTATTCTGCCAGCAGTATCTTCTCATGTCGTGACAAATTACTTCTTTCTCTTTACCATGAACAACTGAAGTACTACTACCTATTTTTTTTCTTTTCATGAGACTTACAAAAGTTTTATCAAATTTAAATGTATTTAATAAATATATAAAGTGTTGCAAAAAAACAACATATTTCAGTTGTTTTTCTTAATTTACAAATGATAATACTAGTATAAGTTTTAAAGTATTATATAATTATTTTTAGAAATATAGTGTCGGGTATGTTTTATAAAATATTATTTTTATTTGTCATTTCTATTGCTCTTACAAACTGTGGTTTGCTAGATAGAGGTAGCAAAGATGATGTAGCTGAACTAGAACCAATTCCTGATGAAACAGTACTTCAAGAACCTTCCATTTTAATTGATGATGATGAAATGATGGCACAAAGTGATGAACTTGGCGCTACCGAATATGTTGAAATTGGTGATAGATCAAATCAAATGCAATCAGAACCTAGTGGTACATTTGTTGGTCAAAAAATTGGGCCTTTAAGAGAAGATTACGTTGCTGTGCTAGATGCATTTAATGTACATAGAGATGATTACGAAGAAGTAAAATCAAGAGTTTATAGTTCTTCAACAGAATTTTATGGAACAGTGGCAGCAATTAATACTAAATTACAGCTGGGAACTACGCCTGGCAACCCTTCACTTGTCAGACAATATGATCAAGCGCAACGCGAACTAGATAATATAGAAGAATATATGCGTGAAATTAATTTATTAAATCAAAAAGTAAATGCTGATGCAGGTGTTGTTGCTTTATTAAAAAGTACATTAAATAAAACTTTAAGGCTAGCTGGTGCAATTGATCAAGATCACCGTCAACTAGAACTTTTAGAGGATAATACTGAAAAATTAGAAGTTGATATTGCAAGATTAATAAACGAAATTACTGAAGAAATATCAAGACAAGCTGGCTTTGCAAAAATTGAAAATCAAAATTTATTAGTTATGGCTGTAGCAATTAGAAATGGAGAGCAAATGGGTACTGGAATTTTGAACAGATCTTTCCTTGCAGCACAAGCTTTGGCTGAAGCTGGTTCTCCAGATGAACAATTAGCTGTTCCAAAAGTAAATATTTCTGGGCTTCCATTAGTTGTTATCAGATTTGATGATCCAGATATTGATTACGAAAAAACTTTATTTGATGCAATTGGAACAACGGTTGATAAAAAAAGTTCTGCTACTTTTGGTCTAGTTGCTGTGTCTCCTATAGGAAAAAATGAAGGAGAAACAAGAATTAATGCATCTAAAGTTAAGAAATATGCTGAAAGAGTATTAAGAAGCATGGTTAGCTTTGGAATGCCTTCAAAAAAGATTGCGTTATCTGCAAAAACAAGTGGCGATGTAGTTGTTCCAGAAGTTCATATATACGTTCAGTAAGTTAATTTTTATAATTATCTATTAGTCTAGTTTTTCCTAAGAACGCAGCTACAAATATTCTTATATTATTTTTTTTAATATTTTTTATTGATAAGTCTTTTTCATTATAAAATTCTATGTAATCAATTTTACTAAAGCCATACTTAATTAATTTCTTCTTACCTATTGATTTTAAATAGTTTAATTTATTCAAATTTCTTTTTCCTTCATAAAATATTTCTTTTATTGTTTTAAAAAGAAATGAGGCAATTTTTTTTTGTTCCTTGCTTAGTAAAATATTCCTAGAAGAATATGCCAAACCATTGCTATATCTAACTGTTGGAATGGTGATAATTTTTATTTTTAGTTTATATTTTAAAATTAAATCCTTCACAATTAATATTTGTTGATAATCCTTTTCTCCAAAAAAAGCAATTTTTGGCTTTACTTGTTCAAACAATGATTTCAAAACAGTAGCTACACCATTAAAATGTCCTTTTCTAAATCTACCACATAACTTATTTGCTTTATTAGACGCTTTTATTTTTTTAATTCTTTTATTTAAAAAAACTTCTTTAATTGTTGGTATGTATAATATATCAACTTTTTCTTTATAAATTTTTCTCTTATCAGCGTTTAAATTAGATGGATAGTTTTTTAAGTCCCTTTTCAAATTAAATTGTAAAGGATTTAAAAAAATACTTACGACGACAATATCAGATTTAGTTTTAGCTGATCTTATTAATTTTAAATGTCCTTTATGTAAACTTCCAAGCGTAGGAACAAATCCAATTTTTTTATTTTGTAATTTGTATTTATTAATTTCATTTATTAATGATTTTGAATTCTTGATTATTCTTAATTTGTTCACTATTTTTCGTTAAATTTTATATAAGTTACATTATTATTAGTTTTTTTATTACTTACATAACAAAATTCTTCGCTTGGAAAAATTCCCTTTCTTACTTCACTGCAAAATAATTTTATAGATAAATCTATATTATTTTCTTTATAAACTTTTACAAACTTAGGTAATTTATTTTTCTTATATTCATTAGTTAATCCAAGCATATCATCAGTGACAAGTATTTGACCATTACAATTTTGGGAAGCTCCAATCCCAATAGTGGGTATAAATTTTTTTTTATACTCTCTAACTTTTTTTACAATTGCTTTTGACGCTTTCTCAGCAACAGCTTCAATCACAATTGCAAAAACATTTGAATTACATAAAGATATTGCATCTTTAATTAAATTACTTTCTTCAAAAGAATTAAAACCTTTAATCTTAATATTTTTATAATTTTTAATTGACTGAGGCGATAATCCAATATGCCCCATTACGTTTATACCTCTTTTTGTTAAATATGAAATTGTTTCTTTAATTTCTATTCCCCCTTCTATTTTTACACCATAACAATTAGTTTTTTCTATTACTTTGCATGCTGTTTCATAAGCTTGCAGGGGAGTTCTTTCATAAGTATTAAAAGGTAAATCAATTATAACTAGCGTATTTTTAGCTGCTTTTACAACTGCCTTTCCATGATTAATCATCATATCTAGTGTTACTTTTCTAGTATTTTTCATTCCATACAATGTCATTCCAAGACTGTCTCCTACTAATATAAAATCGACATGTTTATCTAATACTTTTGCCATATCATATGAATATGCAGTTAGTCCTACTATTGGCTTCTTATTATTAAAGAATTTTGTAATTTTTTTTAATTTCATATTAATATAATTATATTCATTAAGGTTTAAAAAAAAAATTGTTTAAATCTACAATAAAAATATTTTTTTTTCTTTTTTTATTTTTAATAAAAAATGCTTATGCAAACAATTTTGCTATATCTACTTCTCACCCTATAGCAACAAAAGTAGGAAAAAACATATTACATAATGGAGGAAGTGCTATAGACGCTGTTATAGGAGTGCAGATGGTTCTAAATTTAGTCGAACCTCAATCATCTGGAATTGGCGGAGGTGGTTTTTTGTTATATTTTGATAAAAAAAATTCTAAATTAAGTTTTTATGATGGTAGAGAAACTGCGCCTAATAATATAAAAAAAGAATTTTTTTTAAATGAATTTGGTGATCAAAAAAAATTTTATGAAATTGCTGTAGGCGGCCAAGCTATTGGTGTTCCGGGTCTTTTGTCTATGCTTGAAATAGCTCATAAAGACCATGGATTGTTACAATGGGAGGAGCTTTTTACGCCTGCTATAAAATTATCTGAAAATGGATTTAAAATTTCTTCTAGGCTTCATAAATTAATTAAAAGAGATAGTTACTTGTATCTTTTTCCAGAAAGTAAAAAATATTTTTATAATAAAAATAAAAAGTATATAAAACTAATTCCTAAAATGAAGGATGAAATAGACCCGAAAAAAAAAAATCAAATCTTAAAAAATCCAAAGTTTGGTGAAACTTTAAAAATTATAGCGAAAAAAAAATCTAAAGGTTTCTATGAAGGGGCTATAGCAAAAGAAATGGTTAATAAAATTAAAAAAACTCACATAAAAAAAGGTGTTTTAGAACTAGAAGATTTAAAAAATTATAAAGCAAAAAAAAGGTCTCCTCTTTGTGGAAAATATAGAAAATTTAGAGTATGTAGTGCTGCTCCTCCTAGTGCAGGAGGTTTTAGTATTCTTCAAATTTTAGGAATTATGGAAGAATTTGATTTATCTAAAAAAAATATTAATGAAAATATTCATCTAATTATTGAAGCAAGTAAATATTCTTATAATGATAGATACAGATATTTAGGAGATCCAGACTTTTCTAATATTAAAATTAATAATTTTTTAGAAAAAGAATATTTAAAAAAAATATCATCAAAAATAAAAAATGATAAACAAGTTAAATATAATATATATAAAAATTCTTTTTTTATTCCTAAATCAACAACACATTTCTCAATTATAGATAAATATGGAAATGTCGCTTCTGTTACTTCAAGTATTGAAAATGCTTTTGGGTCAAGACTAATGGCAAATGGTTTTTTATTAAATAATCAATTAAGCGACTTTAATTTTAAAATAGAAAATGATTTATATAAAAATAATATAATAGAAGCAAATAAAAAACCCTTAAGTTCTATGTCTCCTACTATTATTTTTGACGAGAATGATAATGTAAAAATGGTTATAGGTTCACCTGGAGGCAAATCCATTATAATGTATGTAGTAAAAACTATTATTGCAGTTTTGGACTGGAAAATGAATATACAAGAAGCGGTAGATTTCCCAAATTTTAGTATTTCAAATAACAAAGTTATTATTGAAAAAAATAGTGATAAAAAATTAAAGAAATATCTTATGTATAAAGGGCATGAGATAGTTGAAAAAAATTTAACTAGTGGTTTAAATGGCTTTGAAATAAAAAATAAAACTATTTATGGCGCTGCAGATAAAAGAAGAAGTGGACTTGTTTTATATAATTAGTAAATTTTTTTGTATATTTAATTATAAATTAATTTATAAATATTAAGAATAATTAAACATATTAATTTTTTTAATTTTTTTTTAAGATTTTAAAATGAAGAGAACATTTCAACCTAGTAAAAGAAAAAGAAAAAATAAGCACGGTTTTAGAAAAAGAATGGCTACAAAAGATGGTAGGCAGGTATTATCTAGAAGAAGAAGTAAAGGTAGGAAGACGCTCTCAGCTTAAAAAAATTGGTGCCATAAAAACTTGCTTAAAACAATAAAAAAAAGAATAGACTTTATTGAGATATCAAAAAAGGGAAAAAGAATTTTTACCAAAGGCTTTATTCTTCAAAAATATAAAAGAAATTTGTCTTCTAAAGAAAATTTTGATGATGTTAGAGTCGGATATACAATTACAAAAAAGGTTGGAGGTGCAGTAATTAGAAATAAAATAAAAAGGCGTTTTAAGGCAATTATGAAAGAAATTTTAGATAATTATTTAAAAAAAAATTATGATTATGTAATTGTTGCAAATAAAAAGAGTTTACTTATGAAATATAAAGAGTTAAAGAATGATTTTATTAAAGTGGTAAAGTAGTAATGAAAAAAATAATTATAAAACTTATAAAAATTTACAGTTTCTTTTCACCATTCTTTTATAGAGGTGTTTGTAGATTTAATCCAACATGTACAGAATATACAATTAAATCTATAAAAAAATACGGGATAATAATGGGATTTTTTAAAAGTATTAAAAGATTATCAAAATGTCATCCATTTGGGCCATATGGCTATGACCCCCTAATAGAAAAGGAAAAAAATAAATGAACGAACAAGGAAATTTGCTATTAGCAATTGTTTTATCTTTATTAATATTACTTGGCTTTAATATTTTTTTTGAAGCTCCTAAAATGAAAAAGGAAGCAGAAACAAAAAAACAAATAGAGCAAACTGATAATTTAATAAAAAATAACGCTGACAGTTCTGAAAACAATATAACTGGCTATTTAGAGCTAAATGATGCATTAAGTAAAGACAAAAGGATTAAAATTGACTCACCAAGGCTTCAAGGTTCAATTAATTTAAAAGGTTTAAAAATCGATGATCTTACTTTTAAAAATTATAAAAAAACTTTAGACAAAGACAGTGAACTTGTAATTTTATTTAAACCGACAACAACTGAAGGAGGATATTTCTCTAATTTTGGTTGGATAAAAACATCTAAAGATGATGATTTTGATTTACCAGACGAAGAAACTATTTGGAAAGCAAATTCAAAAAAAATAAGTGATAAAAATTCAGCTATATTTTCTTGGAAAAATAATCAAGGCATTGAATTTGAACAAGAAATCTCTATTGATGAAGATTTTATGTTTACAATTAAACAAAAAGTTCTCAACAATACAGATAAAAAAATAAGAATAAAGCCCACAGCTAAAATTAGAAGAACTGATACCCCAAAAACACAAGGTTTTTTTATTTTACATGAAGGTCCAATTGGTATTATAGATGATGTTTTAGAAGAAATTGATTATAAAGATTTAAAAAAAAAAAAAGAAATAAAGTATGATTCAAAAGGAGGTTGGTTTGGTATAACTGATAAATATTGGTTAGCCACATTAATCCCAGATCAAAATTTTAATGTCACTTCAAGATATAATTTTTATACAATAAATAATAAAGAAAAATACCAAGTTGATTATACAGGTGGCATTATTGAAATACCTTCAAATGAATCAATTGCAATAGAAAATCTTTTATATGCAGGAGCAAAAGAAGTTGAACTTTTAGATAAATATGAAAAACAATATTCAATACCAAGATTAGATTTTGCTATAGATTTTGGGTGGTATTATTTTTTAACAAAACCTTTTTTATATCTTTTAATTTTTTTCAAAAACATAACAGGAAATTTTGGAATATCAATAATACTTCTTACTCTTTTAATTAAACTAGTTTTCTTCCCGCTAGCAAACAAATCCTATGTTGCAATGCAAAAAATGAAAGATTTACAACCTCAACTATTGAGAATAAAAGAGATGCATAAAAATGATAAAGTTAAACTTAATCAAGAAATGATGGCTTTATATAAAAGAGAAAAAGTAAATCCAGCGGCAGGGTGTTTACCGATCTTAATACAAATACCAGTATTTTTTGCACTTTATAAAATCCTTTTTGTTAGCTTAGAAATGAGACAAGCACCATTTTATTTTTGGATTAATGATTTATCAGTTGCTGATCCAACATCTATTTTAAATTTATTTGGGCTATTACCTTATGACCCCAACTTCTTACCAAAAATTATTAATATTGGAATCTGGCCCTTAATTATGGGTGGCACTATGTACTTGCAACAAAAGTTAAATCCACAGCCAACTGATCCGATGCAAGCTAAAATTTTCATGTATTTACCTATTTTTTTTACTTTTATTCTTGCACCATTTCCTTCAGGTTTAGTAATTTATTGGACAGCTAATAATGTGTTAAGTATGGGACAACAAATATTAATAAAAAAAAAGATGGAAAAACAAAAAAAATAAAATTTAGAGTTATTTAAAATTGAAATTGAATTTAACTGATAGTGAAAAAAAATATCTTAAATCTGCTTTATCTTTCAAAGAAGCAGAAAAATATATAAAAAAATTTAATAATAAAATATTTGTTATTAAATACGGGGGAAGTGCTTTAAGTAATAGCTATCTTGCCAATAATTTTGCAAAAGATCTTGTTTTAATAAAAAAGTTAGGAGTTCTTCCAGTTATAGTTCATGGTGGAGGTGTTCAAATATCAGAAACATTAAAAAAAGAAAATATAAAAAGTAAATTTGTTAATGGTTTAAGAGTGACAGATAAAAAAACAATAAAAATAGTAGAAAAAGTGTTAATAAAAAGAATAAACAAAAAAATTGTAGATTTAATTAATCAAGCTGGAGGTAGGGCTATAAGTTTACCAGGTCATAAAAAAGAATTTATTGAAATAAAACCTTTAAAAAAAGATATGGGGTTTGTTGGCAAACCAAAAAAAATTAAATTGAAGAATATAAAAAGCTTATTAAAAAAAAATTATATTCCAATTATTGCTAGTTTGGGTTTTAAAGGGAAAAAAGTATTTAATATTAATGCAGATACTGTTGCCGGAGAACTTGCAGCTTCATTGTCAGCTACAAGATTTTATTTTATAACAAATATAAAAGGCGTATTAGATAAAAATAATAAATTGATTAAAGAAATAACAGCAAAAAAAGCAAAGGAATTAATAAATAAAGGGGTTATAAAAGAAGGAATGATCCCAAAAGTTGAAACGTGCTTAAATGCAGTAAAAAAATCAGCAAAAGCTGCTGTAATTTTAGATGGAAGAGTCCCGAAATTATTACTTAAAGAAATATTTACAACTAAAGGTGTTGGAACATTAATTGGAAAAAAATAATATAAATTACACTCATTGGTTTTTTGATTTAGACAACACGTTATACTCCGCCAATACTGGTATTTTTGATCAAATACACAAAAAAATGGGAGAGTTTATATCTTCTAATCTAGAAATTAGTTTGGAAAAAGCAAAATTTTTACAAAAGAAATATTTTGTTGAAAATGGTACAACCCTACATGGATTAATGATTAATCATAAAATTAACCCAAAAAAATTTCTAAATTATGTGCATGATATAGATTTCAGCATCGTTAAGCCTGATAAAGAATTAAATGATTTAATAAAAAGAATTAAGGGAAAAAAGATAATTTTTACTAATGCAGATATTTCTTATGTAAAAAAAATACTATCTAACATAGACTTAGATAACGTATTTGATGATATATTTGATATTGAAAGAATGAATTATTTACCTAAACCAAATTTAGAAACTTACAAAAACCTAGTTTCTACTTACAAATTCGATACAACAAAAGCGATACTATTTGACGATATACCACAAAACCTTTTACCAGCGGCAGATCTTGGTTTAAAAACAGTTCAGGTTTATAATAAAAAATTAGATAAAGAATTAAATGGAAGTTCAAAAAAAATTCACTACATCACTAATAATCTTAAAGAATGGTTAAAAAAATGGATACAGAACAATTAAAAAAAATTATTCAAAAAAATTTTGAAAAAATTGAAGAAATTAATCCTGAAACTAAAGGGGAATTACCAGAAGCAGTAAATGAAATGATAAATTTGTTGGATCTGGGTAAGGTAAGAGTTGCTGAAAGAAAAAATAATGAATGGATTGTAAATCAATGGATTAAACAAGGAATATTATTAAGTTTTAAAATAAATGAAATGGACAATCTAAGTGGACCTTACAGTAGTTGGTATGACAAAGCTCATTTACTAAAAGGAAAAACAGCAGGATGGTCAAAAGAAGATCATATTAAAGCTGGATTTAGAATGGTACCTAATTCTCCTGTTAGAAAAGGATCTTTTATTGGAAAAAATGCCGTACTAATGCCATGCTATGTAAATATAGGTGCCTATATTGATGAAGGAACTATGATTGATACTTTTGCAAGAGCTGGAAGCTGTTGCCAAATTGGAAAAAATTGTCATATTTCAGCAGGTTCAGGAGTGGGAGGAGTTTTAGAGCCTATTCAAGCAAACCCAACTATTATTGAAGATGACGTTTTTTTAGGAGCAATGTCAGAGGTTGTTGAAGGAGTTATTGTTGGGACTGGTTCTGTATTAAGTATGGGAATGTATATAGGCCAATCTACAAAAATAGTAAATCGTTCTACTGGGGAAATAACTTATGGAAAAATTCCTCCTTATTCAGTGGTTGTTCCTGGAACATTGCCTGATAAAAATAATGCATCAGCACCATCATTATATTGCGCAGTAATTATTAAACAGGTTGACGAAAAGACTAGATCAAAAACAAGTATAAATGATTTACTAAGAGAGTAAAAAAAATATGACAAATTCTAATGAAATTGAGATTGCCCAGAGATTAATTAGATGTAAATCAATAGCACCCAATGCAAATAATGCTTTAAAAATTGTTGAAAAAGAATGTAAAAAAATAGGTTTTAAATGTACAAAGCTTAAATTTTCTGAAAAGGGTTATGACACAATAAGTAATGTTTATGCAGAAATAGGTCATGGAAAACCTCACTTTTCATTTGCTGGCCATGTTGACGTTGTACCTGCAAATAAAAATGAGTGGTTGGTTGATCCTTTTAAAGGAATTATAAAAAATAATTATTTATGGGGAAGAGGAGCTGTGGATATGAAATCAGCAGTAGCTTGTTTTATATCAGCTTCAAAAAATTATTTAGAAGAAAATAAAAATTTTAAAGGTAAAATTTCTCTTTTAATAACTGGTGATGAAGAACAGTATGCAAAAAATGGGACTATAAAAGTTTTAAAATGGTTAAAAAAGAAAAGGATTAAAATTAATAATTGTTTGGTAGGAGAACCAACCAATTTAAATGTTCTTGGTGACCAAATAAAAATTGGTAGACGTGGTGGTTATAATGGAGTGGTAACTGTCTATGGTAAAGAAGGTCACTCTGCATGGCCAAACAGAACTAAAAATCCTGTTT
>PTKO01000026.1 GCA_002937775.1 Alphaproteobacteria bacterium MarineAlpha6_Bin4
TCCATAACAGTGTCGGAGCTTATTCCAGTTTGTTTTTTATTCTTATCCAAATTATCTTCTTCTTTATTAATAACTGTTTCTTGAGTTTGATTAGTTTTAATTTCTTTTTTTTCGCTCGAGCTAAAATTATTAGAAATTTCCTCCAAAGAAGGTAATTCTGAGGCAAATGCTAGTCGTATAAGAATCATTTCACTAATTACATGAGGCATTTCATGATTCTGTAGTTCTTGATAACCTTTTAAAAGAATTTGCCAAGTTTGTGACAGTTCTGACATACTAAGTTTTTTGGATAATTCTAAACCTTTTTCTTTATCGACTTGTGAAACTCCTGATTCTTCTGCTACCTCAGGAGTTAAGCATACTCTGCTTAACCAGTGAATTATTTCTAATAAATCTTGAATAATGAGAGAAGGATCCGCTCCTGATTTATAAAGTTCATTAAATATTTTTAAACCTTCTTTGGTATTTCCATTCATTAAATATTCAAATAAAAGATAAATACTTGTTCTATCTACAAGTCCAAGTAACTCTTGAATATATTTTTCATTTACTTTTTTCTCTCCTAATGAGAGTGATTTATCTAATATAGATAAAGCATCTCGTACACTTCCGTCTGAAGCTCTTGCGATAATACTTGCTGCATTAAGTTCAATTTCTGCATTTTCTTTTTTAGCTATTTCTTGTAAATATTTAGCTAAAACATCAAATCCTACCCTTTTTAAATCAAATCTTTGGCAACGCGAAATGATAGTTGCTGGTATTTTTCTAGGTTCTGTAGTACAAAAAATAAATTTTACATGTTCTGGTGGCTCTTCAAGATTTTTTAAAAGAGAGCTCACAGCTGAATTAGACAACATATGTACCTCGTCTAATATGTATACTTTGTATTTCCAGTTTGCTGGTCTGTATTTAATTCCATCAAGCAATTCTCTCATAGTATCAACAGTCGTGTATCTAGCAGCATCGACTTCGAAAAGGTCAATTGGATTTCCCTTTACTTCTTCTTCACCATTAAATAAATGAGCTAAAATCCTTGCAGTTGTTGTTTTTCCAATACCTCTCACACCGGAAAATAGATAAGCATGTGATAACCTATTGTTTTTTAATGCATTTTTAATTGTCGACACAAAAATATCCTGACCAATTAATTCAGCTAGTTTCTTTGGCCTATATTTTCTGGCAAGTGCTAGAAAAGTTTCTGTCATTTTTCTTTTTTTAAATAATGGGGAGACCCGAATTCACTAGTTACCACTGCTCCGTTCCCGGCCTCGTGGAGTTGGCTAACAAAACCGTCCTCCCCATACTATTATAACAGAACAAAAGTATTTATAAAAAAAATTATTTGCGAAATTTATCAGCGTAATAAGTGCCAAGAATACGAACAAATCTAGTGTATTCTTTTATTTCTTTAAGGGCTGCTTTAACATTAAAATCATTGATGTCTCCTTCTAAATCAACATAAAACTCGGCACTTTTGAATGTTTTGTTAACATAAGACTCTAATTTTGTCATATTTACATTATTTATTGCAAAACATCCTAATGCCTTATGTAAAGCTGCTGGTACATTATTAACTGCAAATATTAAGCTTGTTAAAATTTTTCCTTTTGACGAGTATACTTTTGCTTTTCTTTTTTGAAGTAGAATAAATCGAGTTATGTTATAAGAACTATCTTCAACATTTTTTTTCAAAATTTTTAAATTATAAATTTGGCTTGCAAGCTTAGATGCAATCGCTGATTCTTTAGGGTCATTATTTTCATTAATTTCTTTAGCAGCTAAAGCTGTATCTGCAGATACTACCATTTTTAATTTATTTTTTTTTATAAATTTTCTACACTGTGATAATGCATGAATATGGCTTTTTACGATACTTAAGTCTTTAATTTTAACTCTTTTTACACCTAATAAATGTAACTCTATTTTCATGAAGTATTCCCCAACAATTTTTAATGATGTTTTATGCATTAAATTGTGAATTTCTGCTACTCTTCCTGCGACTGAATTTTCAACTGGTATAAGGCCAATACCAGATTTATTTGTTTTCACATTGTCAAAAACTTCTTCAAAAGTTTCTGAAGGAATAATATTAGCTTTAGGAAACAATTTTTTACACGCTAAATGAGAATTGGCACCTTCTATGCCTTGAAAAGAAACGGTTTTTATTTTTTTAATATTCATAAATTTTCCTTAGTTTTTTTGATGCTATAGATATATTATCAATTTTTAAATTTTAAATTAATTATTACAAAATATATGAAAAAACTAGAAAACAAATACTTAAAAATTGCAAATGAGTGTGCTGAAGCTAGTGGAATAATAATAAAAAAATATTTTAGAAAAAAGATCAAAATAGAAACTAAAAGTGATAATAGCCCTGTAACAAAAGCAGACAAAGAATCTGAAAAAATAATTAGAGATATAATTATAAAAAAAAGTCCTGAGTGTGGGTTTTATGGAGAGGAGAGCGGTAAATTTAATACAGATAATGAGTACGTATGGGTAGTTGACCCTTTAGATGGAACCAAAGGATTTGTGACTGGAAAACCACTATTTGGAACGTTGATAGGATTGATGAAAAATAATACCCCATATATTGGAGTTTTAAATCAACCAATTTTAAAAGAACGATGGGTAGGAATAGCAAATAAATTAGCTAAGTATAACAATAGTAAAGTAAGATCTAGGAAAATTAAAAAATTAAAAGGTTCAAAAATGTATGCAACTTCTCCAATGATGTTTTCTGGAAAAAATCAAAGAATATACAAAAGTGTTAGATCTAAGATAGGCGAAACTCTTTTTGGTGCCGATTGCTATGCTCATGGATTAATGGCATTAGGTTTTGTTGATGTTTTATTAGAAGCAAATCTTAAACCTTACGATTATATTGCAAGTGCCGCTATTATTTCAGGAGCTGGGGGTAAAATGACAGATTGGAAAGGTGATGATTTAAATTTATATAGTGATGGAAGAATTGTTGCTGCTGGCGATCCAAAAATACATGAACAACTACTTAAAATAATTCAAAAAGTAAAATGAGAATTTTTCTAAGCTTTATATTTTTTTTATTTTTTTCAAATAGTTTTGCAATTGAAAAATTGGAAAATGCAAATTCTATTAGTATGCACGGCATCCCAAAATATGGTGATGATTTTAAAAATTTTGACTATGTAAATATTAATGCAAAAAAAGGTGGAAAAATCAGACTTCATCAAATTGGAAGTTTTGATACTTTAAACAATTTTATTTTAAAGGGTAGTCCGGCTGCAAATTTATCTCAAGTTCATGATAGTTTGTTAACAAAATCCTATGATGAACCTTTTACAATGTATGGACTTATAGCTGAATCTATTACTGTTCCTGAAGATAGATCTTGGGCTACTTTTAAAATAAGAAAAGAAGCTAAATTTCATGATGGAAGCCCAATTAGAGTTGAAGATGTTATTTGGACTTTAAATACATTAAAAACCAAAGGGCATCCTTTCTTTAAATTTTATTATGGAAATGTAAAATCTGCAAAAAAAATTGGTGATAATGAAGTAAAATTTGTTTTTCAAGGTGAAAGAAATTTAGAGCTTCCTTTAATTATTGGACAAATGAAAATATTATCAAAAAAATATTGGGCAAATAAATTTGAAGATGTTTTGCTAGATAAACCAATTGGATCAGGCCCCTATCGTATAAAAAGTTTTAAAGCAGGAAGAACAATTGAATTTGAAAGAGTTGATAATTACTGGGGGAAAGAACTATCTGTTAATAAAGGCAGATTTAATTTTGACAAAATAATAATAGAATATTTTCGTGACGCAACTGTTGCATTAGAAGCATTCAAAAGTGGGGACTATGATTTTAGATTAGAAAATCAGGCAAAAAGATGGGCTAATGCTTATAATTTTAAAGCAATAGAAAATGGTTATGTAAAAAAAGATTCAGTAAAACACGAAATACCAACAGGAATGCAAGGATTTTTTATCAATACGCGAAAAGAAATTTTTAAAGATAGAAATGTAAGAAAAGCTTTAAATTATGCATTTGATTTTGAATGGACAAACAAAATACTCTTTTTTAATCAATATATAAGAACTGCTAGTTTTTTTTCTAATTCAGATTTAGCATCTAGTGAATTGCCTTCAAAAAAGGAGTTGGAATTGTTAGGGCCTTTTAAAGATCAATTACCTAATGATATTTTTAATATACCTTATAAAAATCCGATTAATGATGGTTCTGGAGAAATAAGAAAAAATTTAAGAATTGCAGATAAATTACTTTATGATGCTGGTTGGATTATTAAAAATGGAAAAAGAATAAATAAAGATTCTGGCCTACCATTAAAATTTACTATTCTATTAGTTAGTCCTGAATTTGAAAGAATTGCTTTACCATATGCAAGAAATTTAAAAAAAATTGGTATTGAGGCAAAGGTAAGAACTGTAGATAGCGCTCAATATGAAAGAAGATTAGAGAATTTTTCATTTGATATGACGGTTGTTTCTTTAGGGCAAAGCTTAAGTCCTGGAAATGAACAAAGAGATTTTTGGAATTCTAATTCTGCCGAAATTGGTGGGAGTAGAAATTATACCGGCGTATCTAGTCAAGTTGTAGATTTTTTAATAGACAAAATCATAGCTGCCAAAGATAGAGAGAGTTTAATACATGCGACAAAAGCTTTGGATAGGGTTTTATTATTTGGATATTATGTTGTTCCACATTGGCATATACAAAATTTTCGAATTGCATATTGGGATAAATTCGGGAAACCAGAAATAAATCCAAAATATGATCTAGGAATAGATACGTGGTGGTACGATAGTACTAAGGTTAAACTATTAGAAACGGTAATAAAATAATATAATTATTTATATATGCTAGCTTACATTATAAGAAGATTATTACTTATTATACCAACGCTACTAGGTATTCTAATTATAAATTTCATAATTGTTCAGGCTGCGCCTGGTGGACCAGTAGAACAAATAATTTCGCAGATTAAAGGGCATAATATAGATTCAACAGCTAGAATTGCTGGAACTGATAAAGGAGATGTTTCGTCTCAAAATACAAATATACAAACAAATCAATCCTCAAATACTTCTAGTAAATATAGAGGATCGCAAGGTCTTGATCCTGAATTCATAGCAGATTTAGAAGCCTATTATGGTTTTGACAAACCGGCGCATGAAAGATTTTATATAATGCTAAAAAATTATTTAAAATTTGATTTTGGTGAAAGTTATTTCAAAGGAAAAAAAGTTATAGATCTTATAATTGAAAAAATGCCAGTTTCTATTTCTTTAGGTTTATGGACTACTTTAATAGTATATTTAATTTCTATTCCTCTAGGTATTAAAAAAGCTATAAGGGATGGTTCAAAGTTTGATATATGGTCAAGCACCGCAATTATAGTTGGATATGCAATACCCTCATTTTTATTTGCTATAGCTTTAGTTGTTCTTTTAGCTGGAGGAAGTTTCTTTGATATTTTTCCTTTACGAGGTCTAATTTCAAATAATTGGGATACTCTAAACTGGTTTGAAAAAATTTTGGATTATTTATGGCATATAACATTACCTGTTGCAAGTCTAGTAATCGCAGGTTTTGCAACGCTAACTATGCTAACTAAAAATTCTTTTATGGATGAAATTAGCAAGTTATATGTTTCAACTGCAAAGGCAAAAGGACTCTCAGAAAAAAAAGTTTTGTATGGCCATGTGTTTCGTAATGCCATGCTTATAGTTATTGCTGGATTCCCTGCTGCATTTATATCTGTGCTTTTTACTGGCAGTTTGTTAATAGAAGTTATATTTTCACTAGATGGCTTAGGTTTACTAGGTTACGAAAGTGTATTGAACAGAGATTACCCAGTTGTTTTTGGAACACTTTATATTTTCACTTTTTTTGGACTAATTTTGCATCTTATGACTGATCTTACTTATGTTTTAATAGATCCAAGAATTGATTTTGAAACGAGGGATGCTTAAAATGTTTGGTTTTAATATATCTGAAATAAACCACAGAAGATTACAAAACTTTAAAGCTAACAAAAGAGGCTATAGATCTTTTAAAATCTTTTTATTTTTGTTTTTTTTTACTCTTTTTGCTGAATTCATATCAAACGATAAGCCTTTATTAGTAAAATATGAAAATTCATTTTATTTCCCTATTTTTAAAAATTATACTGAAAAAACTTTTTCCGGTGATTTTGAAACTTACACTGACTATAAAGATCCTTACATAAAAAAAAAAATAGAGAAAAATGGCTGGATGATTTGGCCCTTAATTCCTTATAGTCATGATACTATAAATTACTTGATACCTACTCCTGCTCCATCGCCTCCAGATAAAGAAAATTTATTTGGTACTGATGACCAGGGAAGAGATGTTTTGGCAAGATTAATTTATGGGTTTAGAATAAGTGTTCTCTTTGGTTTATCATTAACACTCTTTAGTTCTGTAATAGGAGTTGCAGCAGGAGCTGTCCAAGGTTTTTTTGGAGGTATGGTAGATCTTATATTTCAAAGAATTATTGAAATTTGGTCGGGATTGCCAGTCTTATATATATTAATAATTTTAGCAAGTATTGTAGAGCCAAATATATTTTGGTTATTAGGAATTATGTTATTATTTTCTTGGATGTCTTTAGTTGGAGTTGTAAGAGCCGAGTTTCTTAGAACAAGAAATTTTGAATATGTTCATGCTGCTCGTGCATTAGGAGTAAACAATATAACAATAATGAAAAGGCACATACTTCCAAATGCTATGGTTGCAACTTTGACTTTTCTACCATTTATTCTAAATGGATCGATTACAACTTTAACAAGCTTGGATTTTCTAGGATTTGGATTACCACCAGGTTCTCCAAGTTTGGGAGAATTGTTAGCTCAAGGTAAGGCAAATCTAAATGCTCCTTGGTTAGGTATAACTGTTTTTGTAACTTTGGGTATTATGCTTAGTTTATTAATCTTTGTTGGTGAAGCAATAAGAGATGCTTTTGATCCAAAGAAATATTTAGAAAAGGATTTTTAAAAAATGGGAAACCTTTTAAAAATTAGTAATTTGTCAGTTTCTTTTAATTTAGAAAAAAAGGTTCACATGGCAGTAAAAAATATTTCTTTAGATGTCGCAAAAGGGGAAGCGCTTGGAATTGTTGGAGAATCAGGTAGTGGAAAATCAGTAACAGCACTGTCAGTTCTAAAATTATTGCCTTATCCAAAAGCTTTTCATCCATCAGGAAAAATATTTTACAAAAATAAAGATATTTTAGAAGCAAGTGAAGTAGAGTTACAAAAAATTAGAGGAAACAATATATCCATGATATTTCAAGAGCCTATGACATCACTTAACCCTCTTCACAATATAAAAAAACAAATAACTGAAGTACTTTTTCTTCACAAAAAAATGTCTGATAAAGATGCTGAAATTAGAGCTATAGAATTATTAGATTTAGTAGGTTTTAAAGACGGAAAAAATAGATTGAATGACTATCCTCATCAATTATCTGGCGGGCAAAAACAAAGAGTCATGATAGCAATGGCACTAGCTAATGATCCAGATTTATTGATTGCAGACGAACCGACAACTGCTTTAGATGTTACAATTCAAGCTCAAATTCTAAATTTATTAAAAAAATTACAAACAAAATTGGGAATGAGTTTGATAATAATAACTCATGATCTAACAATTGTTAAAAATATAACGGATAAAGTTGTAGTTATGACTGAAGGAAAAATTGTTGAATCGGGAAAAACTAAGTTAATTTTTTCTAAACCCAAGCATAATTATACAAAAAAACTTCTTGCGTCTGAACCAAAAGGAAAGCCTGTCAGTATAAAAAAGAAAAAAATACCTTTGCTATCTACTAAAGAATTAAAAGTTTATTATCCAATAAAAAGAGGTTTCTTAAAAAAAACAACTGGATTTATTAAGGCGGTTGATGAATTAAATATAAATGTTTTTGAAGGACAAACATTAGGGGTAGTTGGTGAATCTGGTTCTGGAAAAACTACTTTAGGAATGGCTATCTTAAGATTAATAAAAAGCAAAGGTGAAATTAATTTTTTTAAAAAAAAAAGAAAATTAAGCATAAACAAATTTGACTTTAAACAAATGAGGCCACTAAGAAATGATATCCAAATTGTTTTTCAAGATCCATTTGGAAGTTTATCACCAAGACTTTCTATAGAAGAAATTATTAGTGAAGGTTTAGAGATACATAAAAAAGACTTAAATGAAAATGATAGAAAAAAACTAATAATAGATATTTTAAAAAAGGTTGAACTTGAGAAAAGTATTCTAAATCGTTATCCTCATGAATTTAGCGGTGGGCAACGACAACGTATTGCTATAGCAAGAGCTATTGTTTTAAAACCACGTTTTCTTATTTTAGATGAACCAACAAGCGCTCTTGATCTTTCTGTACAATCACAAATAGTTGAGCTTTTAAAGAAATTACAGAAAGAAAATAATTTAGGATATATTTTTATTTCTCATGATTTAAGAGTTGTAAAATCGCTTGCTCATTATTTAGTAGTTTTAAAAAATGGTAAAATTGTTGAAAGTGGAAACTCTAATCAAATATTTAAAGCTCCAAAACAAAAATATACCAAACAATTAATTTCTGCTGCTTTTGAAATTAAAACTAAATCCTAAAAAAAAATTTTTAAGAATTTTTTACTGAAAATTTAAGTAAAATATAACCAAAAACCGCTGATATAAATGAAGCAATTAAAATACCTATTTTAGCTTGATTTATATATACATCAGAATCAAAAGCTAAAAAATTAATAAACATCGCCATTGTAAAGCCTATACCTGTTAATACCGCAACTCCAAACATTTGCATCCAATTAGACCCTGAAGGCAGTCTAGCATAACCAAATTTAATTAGTAAAAAGGTTGTAAAAAATACTCCTATTTGTTTTCCAAATAAAAGCCCTGTCATTACACCTAAGGGAATTGGATCTGATAAAGATTCTAAAGACACATCTCCTAAATAAACTCCAGCATTAGCAAGTGCAAACATTGGCATTATAAAATACGCTACCCAAGGATGGAGCTTTTCTTCAGCACAAGTAAGTAAAGAGCTTTGCTGTTTTCTTTCGTGGGGAATAAATATTGCTAATAGAACCCCTGATATAGTTGCATGTATACCGGAATTTTGAATAAAAATCCAAAGTAATGTTCCTAGGAAAATATACATCCAAATATTTTGTATATTTTTTTTATTACATTGATAAAGAAAAAATAGAATAAATAAAACAATGAATAAAGAAAGTATATCTAAATTAGAGCTATAAAATAATGCAATAATTATAATAGCTCCTAAATCATCAATGATCGCAAGGGCCATCAAAAATATTTTCAGACTTATAGGTACTCTACTACCAAGAAGACTAAGAACTCCTAATGAAAAAGCTATATCGGTTGCCGAAGGTATAGCCCATCCTCTAATAGTGTTAGGATCGTTAATATTAAAAAATAAATAAAACATTGCTGGAACTGCCATACCTCCAACCGCAGCTATGACTGGTAATATAGCTTGCGATGGCATTGAAAGTTCTCCTTCTAAAAACTCTCTTTTTATTTCTAAACCTATTGTAAAAAAAAATATAACCATCAGACCATCGTTAATCCAATGTTGAATGGATTTGTAAAATAAAGGTAAATTAGTTCCTAAAAATAATTTTAAGTGAAGA
>PTKO01000027.1 GCA_002937775.1 Alphaproteobacteria bacterium MarineAlpha6_Bin4
AAAAAAAAGTTTCTGCTTTAAGCTTACTTGCAACATCTTTTATTATTTTTCTAGCTTTGTTTTTTTGTTTACCAACTACAACGGGAATTTTTTTTTTTATTATTCCTGCTTTTTCACCAGCTATTTGTTGTATATTTGATCCTAAAAAATTTGTATGATCAATTGATATCTCATTAATAATTGATATTATTGGTTTTTTTATTATATTCGTCGCATCTAATCTCCCGCCTAAACCTACTTCTAAAATAGTATAATCAGCAGGCTTTTTTTTAAATGCTAAAAAAGCAGCAACAGTAGTCATTTCAAAAAAAGTTATGGGTTTACCATTATTTTTTTTGTTACACATATCAAGTAAAGATTCTAGAAATTTATCAGTGATATTTTTACCATTTAAATTAATACGCTCATTAAAATTAATCAAATGTGGAGAAGAATATGTATTAACAGTGTATCCAGATTCTTTAATTAGAGATTTTAAGAATGCCAAAACAGAACCTTTCCCGTTTGTTCCAGCTATATGTATAATATTTTTAATATTTTTTTGCGGATTACCTAATTTATTTAAAAGCTTAGTTATTCTATTTAAGGATAAGTCGATCTTTTTTGGATGTAATTGTTGTAATTTTTTTTCAAGACTTATTTCAAGATTCTCAATTTTTGAATTTTTTTTTTCAAAAGATGTAGATTTTATTTGACGATTCATTTAAATAAAATTTATTTAATTTTTTTTTTCTAAAAATTTTAAGATTTTATAAATTTTATTTTTTAAATCTTTCCTATGAACCACCATGTCTACCATCCCATGTTCTAAAAGATAATCAGATGTTTGAAAATTATCTGGTATTGTTTCTTTTATAGTTTGTTCTATAACTCTTCTACCAGCAAAGCCAATTGTTGCACCTTTTTCAGCTATTAGAATATCACCTAGCATTGCAAAGGAAGCACAAACACCTCCCGTGGTAGGGTCTGCTAAAACAACAATATAAGGAATTTTGTTTTTTTTTACGCTTTGTATTGCTGCTATAGTTCTAGGCATTTGCATTAAAGATAAAATACCTTCTTGCATTCTTGCGCCACCAGAAGACGGTATTATAATTAGTGGTAAATTTTTTTTTACAGAAATTTCACTTGCTTTCAAAATTGAATTTCCAACATTTATACCCATAGATCCACCCATAAAATTAAAGTCAAAAACTGCTAATATTACATTTTTACCTTCAATCTTACCTTCAGCAATAACTACGGCATCCTCTTCCTTTGTTTTTCTTTTAGCTTGTTTTATTCTATCTTTATATCTTTTTTTATCTTTAAAAGATAAAGGGTCAACAATAGTTGATGGAACTTTTATTTTTTCATATTTATTATCATCTAAAAGAAATTTAAGCCTTGTTTCTGCAGGTAATCTCATATGTGTACCGCATTCATTACATACTCCTAACGATTTTTCATAATCTTTATAATATATCATTGTGCTACATTGACATTTAATCCAAAGATTTTTTGGTACATCTCTCTTTTTAACTAAAGACTCTAATTTAGGTTTTATATAATTTGTTAACCAATTCATTTTTATTTAAGCGAAAATGATAAATTCTTAATATAACTTAATACATAATTCACTAATTTTCTTTTATTATATTTTTTTTTTTGCGCATCTTCTACTCTTTTAATAATAGATGATCCAACTACTACTGCATCAGCGTTTTTAGATAATTTATTAACATCTTTTCTACTTTTTATTCCAAAGCCAACAGCAATAGGTAATTTAGTTAATTTTTTTAAATTTTTTATTTCAGTCTCAAGTTTTGTATTAGATTTATAATTTGCACCAGTTATACCAGTTATTGATACATAATAAATAAATCCTGATGAATTTTTAATAATTTTTTTAAATCTATCCTTGTTTGTTGTTGGTGTTGCTAATTTTATGAAATGTATTTTATTATTTATAATAGGTATACATAACTCATTATCTTCTTCAGGTGGCAAATCAACTACAATTACTCCGTTAACCCCAATTTTTTTTATTTGATTTATAAACTTTTTTACCCCAAACATATGTATCGGATTGTAATATCCCATTAAGATTAAAGGAGTAACTTTATTTTTTTTTCTAAATTTTTTTACTAAATCTAATGTTTTTTTTAAATTCATTTTATTTTTTAAAGCTCTGTCATTAGCTTTTTGAATAACAGGGCCATCTGCCATAGGATCAGAGAATGGCATGCCTAATTCGATAATGTCTACACCAGAATTAGGTAGTTTTTCCAGAATCTCATAGGATGTTTTAAAATCAGGATCTCCTGCAGTAATAAATGATATAAAACCACATTTTCCTGCTTTTTTTAATTCTTCAAATTTTTTATTTAGTAAATCTTGATGATGCATTAAATTTAAATATTAATTTTTAATTTTTTTGCAACAGTAAAAATGTCTTTATCGCCTCTACCACACATATTCATTATAACAACTTTATTTTTTGGCATCTTCCGTGCTTTTTTTATTAAATATGCTAGAGCATGGGAAGGCTCTAAGGCAGGAATAATACCTTCAATTTTTGTACAATATTTAAACGCTTCTAGAGCTTCTTTATCTGTGACGCTAACATATTCAACTCTTTTATTATCCTTTAGCCAAGCATGCTCAGGTCCAATACCAGGATAATCTAAACCAGCAGATATCGAATGAGGCTCTGTTATTTGTCCATCTGTATTTTGTAAAATGTATGTTTTACTTCCATGCAAAACACCTAATTTCCCTTTTGCTATTGATGCAGCATGTTTTTTATTAAGCCCTTCTCCTGCAGCTTCTACACCTATCATTTTTACATTTTTATCATTTAAGAATGGATAGAAAAGGCCCATAGCATTTGATCCACCTCCTACACAAGCAATTAATACATCAGGCAACCTTCCTTCAGCTTTTTTTATTTGCTCTTTTGCCTCGTAACCAATTACTGATTGGAAATCTCTAACCATTTCTGGATATGGATGAGGTCCTGCAACGCTACCTATAATATAAAAAGTGTTTTTAACGTTTGTTACCCAATCTCTTAATGCTTCATTCATAGCATCTTTTAAAGTTTTTGAACCACTTTTAACTTTTTCTATTTTTGCACCCAAAAGTTTCATTCTAAATACATTTGGTAATTGTCTTTGATAATCTACTTCTCCCATATAGATTGTACATGGTAGATTAAATAAAGCGCAAACAGTTGCAGTTGCAACACCATGTTGCCCAGCCCCTGTTTCGGCTATTATTCTTTTTTTCCCCATATTTTTAGCTAAAAGTATTTGCCCAAGAGTATTATTTATTTTATGTGCACCTGTATGATTTAATTCATCTCTTTTAAAATAAATTTTTGGGCCATTAAGTTTCTTTGTTAAATTTTCAGCCAGATATAAAGGTGACGGCCTGCCTACATAATTTTTTAAATAATTATGAAATTCTTTATTAAAATTTTTATTTTTTTTAAAACTTTTGTATGCTTTTTCCACTTCTAAAATTAATGGAACAAGAGTTTCAGCTACAAATCTACCACCGTACTTTCCAAAATGCCCCGAATTATCTGGTAATGATTTATATGTATTTCTTTTCATATTTATAATCTACCTGCTAATTCTAAAAATTTATTTATTTTTTTTATATTTTTTTTACCTGTTAATGTTTCTAGTCCAGATGAAGCATCAACAAATTTAATATTAGATTTTTTTGTCGCCAATTCTAAATTGTCAACACTTAGTCCACCTGAAAGTATTAGTTTTTTTTTATTTTTTATTTTATTTATTAAATCCCAATTTAATTTTCTACTTTTTTTTTTATAATTTAAATTTTTTTTTTTAACTATTTTTGTATCTAATAAAATATAGTCAGATACTTTATTAAATATAGAAATTTTATTTAAGTCGCTTTTATTAGATATTTTTATTGCTCTTATTATTTTAATTTTAAACATTTTTTTTACTTTTTTTAAAAAAATAACACTTTCATTACCATGAAACTGTAAATAATCAAGCTGCACACTTTCAGTTATTTTTTTTAATTTATTTATATCTGCATTAGCAAAAACTCCAACTTTTTTGATCTTTTTTTTTGCAAAGTTAGAAATTTTTTTTGCTAGTTCTAAATTTAAATATCTAGGAGATTTATTATAAAACATAAGACCAATCATATTGGCCTTACCATTGATACATGATTTAACATGTGAAATTGATTTAACACCACATATTTTAACTTTAAGTGCCATTATTTATTTTCTAAATAACTTTTTATGTCTTCGTTAATAAGTTGAAGTGATTTTTTTGGGTCTTTAGATTTTGTTATTGGTCTCCCGACTATAATATAGGTTGCTCCCTTATGGATAGCACTTACATGATCCAAAGATCTTTTATGTTCATCTTTATTATTATTTTTTGGCCTAATACCTGGGACAAAAACTACTAAATTTTTATTAATTTTTTTTATTATCTCAAGATCCTGAGGTGCTAAAATTAGTCCTGAAACACCATTTTTCAAAGCATTATTTGTCAATTTTCTTATTTCATTTTTTATCGACTGGCTTATACCTAATTCATTAATACTTTTTTTATCATGATGGGATAATAATTGTACACTTAATATTTTTGTGAAAGTAGAAGCTTTTGTTGCTGCTCTTATCATATTACCACCACCAAGACTGTGAATACTTAAAAAATTTACTTTAAATGAATTTATTGCTTTTACAGCTTTATAAACTGTGGTTGGAATATCATGAAATTTTAAATCTAAAAAAATAGGCAGTTTATATTTTTTAAATTTTTTTATTATATTAGGACCATAATAAGAAAATAATTCTTTACCAATTTTTAAACCTGCTAAATCATTTTTTAATAATTTAATTAAATTTTCTGCGGCTTTTATATTATTAGTATCTAGGGCTAAAAATACTCTTTTAAATTTTTTTTCAATCAAAATAATTAGATTACTTTGGATTTAACTTTTTAAATAAAATTTTACCCATTTTAAATTTTGGGTGAATTTTTTTATCAATTTCAATATTTTTTCCATTTTGTGGATTTATCCCAATTCTTTTTTCTCTAACTTTTGTAAAAAATGAGCCAAAACCTCTTAATTCTATTCTTTTTTCTTCAGAAAGTGATTTTTCTATCTCATTAAAAAAAATTTCTACAATATTTTCAATTTCAGAGACGGTATATTTGTTATTTTTACTTAAAAGTGATTTAACAATATCTGATTTATTCATTTTTTTTCTAAAAAATTATTTTTTTTCTTTTTTTTTCTTTTCACCTAAAATCTTACCTAGAGTAGCACCACTATCTAATGAACCAAACTCTTTTTTTATCTTTTTTTGTTCTTTTGTTTCTATATCTTTTATAGATAAAACAATAATTTTATTTTCTTCATCAATTTTTTTAATCATCGCGTCTAATTTTTCATTTGTGGCATAGCGTCTTGGATTTTGTTCAGATTCATCAACTGATAAATTTTCTTTTTCAATAAAACCATCTAAATTATTATCCAATTTAACCTTAACGCCATTATCTTTTACATGAATTACTGTACAGGTTACAATATCCTTTATTTTTACATCTTTAATTTTATTCTTAAAAGGCTTACCATCTAATTGTTTTATACCAAGAGATATTCTTTGTTTTTCTTCATTAACATCTAAAATTATAGCTTTAACATCATCACCAGTTTTAAACTTATTCGTTGAATTGCTATCCCACTCCCAATCTATATCTGATATATGAACCATTCCATCTAAATTTTCTTCTAAATTAACAAAAATGCCATATTCAGCAATGTTTCCAACTTTACAATCTATAATATCTCCTTTCTTATATTTTTTACAATATTGCTTCCAAGGATTTGAACTTTCTTTTTTCATTCTAAAACTTAATTTTCTTTTATCTATATCAAGCTCAAGTATGGTTACATCAACCATGTCCCCCATAGACACAATTTCATTTGGATTAGTTTTTTTTTTATCCCACGTCATTTCAGAAACATGAATTAGACCTTCTATGCCATCTTCTAGTTCTATAAAAGCTCCGTAATCAGTTATTTTACTTACTTTGCCATTATAGTTTTTTGCTTCTTTATATTTTTTTTCTATGTCTTTCCAAGGGTCTTTAGTTAGCTGTTTAATACCTAATGATATTTTGTTATTTTCAGGGGTATATTTTAAAATTTTAACTTTTATTTTCTGACCAATTTTTAAAAAATCAGAAGGATGGTTAATTCTTTTCCAAGAAATATCAGTTAAATGAATTAGACCATCTGTTGTTCCAAGATCAACAAAAGCACCATAATCTGTTATATTTTTTATAATTCCTTCGATAGAGTCTCCTTCTTTAAAATTCTTTTTACCTAACTTTTGATCTTTGCCAGAGGTTTCTTCTAAAAAAGCCTTTCTTGAAATTACAATATTTCCTCTATCTTTATCAATTTTTAAAACTCTAAAAGTTAGTTTTTGATCAACTAAGTGGTTTATATCTTTTACAGGCTTTATATCTACTTGGCTACCAGGTAAAAAAGTTATAACTCCATCCACATCAACAGTGTAGCCTCCTTTTACTTTTCCATAAATTTTTCCATCTACTGACTTATTTTTTTCCAAAATTTCATTAAATTTATCGAAAGCAACTTCCTTTTTAGCTTTTTCTCTACTTAATACTGCTTCTCCATTTTTATCTTCCATTTTCTCAACAAAGACATCAATTTTATCTCCTACTTTAATTTCTTTTTCTTTGTCACAAAATTTTAATTCATCTATAGATACTTTTCCTTCACTTTTTAAACCAACATCTATTAGAGCATGATTATGATCTACAGATATAACTTTTCCATTTACTACTTTGCCTTCAAAATTTTTTATTTTCTTTAAGGATTGATTTAATAGTGCTTCAAAATTTTCAGTATTTTCAGTCATAAATTTTAATTTTATAAGACTTTATGCAGATTTTTGTAATTTTTAAAGCTTTTTTTTATTTTTTTTTAAAAATTTGCCCCAATTTGTTTCATTAATTTTATAAAATTGGGAAAACTTGTTTTTATACAATCTTTATCATCAATAATAATTTTTTTTTCTGAATTTAATCCCATTATTAAAAATGACATTGCTATTCTATGATCATAATAAGTTTTAATTTTTGCTCCTCCCACAACTTTGTTTTTACTTTTTCCAATTATTTCTAACCCATCATTTTTTTTTTTAACTTTTACATTACATGCGTATAACCCTTCATATAAAGATTTTATTCGATTGCTTTCTTTGTTTTTGAGTTGTTCCCCTCCTACAAATGAAGAACTACCGTTTGCAAATGCTGCTAAAATTGAGAATATTGGAATTTCATCAATCATATTTGCAACAGTTTTTTTACTTAAATGAATGCCTTTTAATTTGCTTGAAGAAAATGTAATATCAACAATTTCTTCGTTAGAAATAATTCTCTTATTGCTAATTTTTATATTTGCTTTCATTCTTTTTAAGACATTAAAAAAAGCAATTCTTGTTTTATTAAAATTTACATTTTTAATTTTAATTTTTGAATTTTCTGTGATCAAAGCAGCTGAACCTACAATTGCTGCAGCTGAAGGATCTCCTCCAATAAGAATAGATTTTGCGTATAATTCTTTCTGTCCAATTATTTTAATTATTTTTTTTTGTTTTTCTTTTTTTATTTCAATTTTTGCTCCGAATTTTTTTAAGATAATTTCAGTGTGATTTCTGGTTGGTATATTTTCAATTATTGTTGTAAGTCCCGGGGAATTAAGAGATGCAATTAAAACTGCAGATTTAATTTGTGCTGAAGGAATTTTTTGGTTGTAAATGATTGGCATTGTTTCATTGAAACCCTTGATTGATATGGGCAATTTATTCTTTTTACTGGAAATACTTGCTCCCATTTTTTTTAATGGTTTAATTAATTCGCCCATATCTCTTTTATTAAGACTTTTGTCACCTGTGATTTTGACTTCGAAATCTTGGTTGCACAATGTTCCCATCATTAATCTAGTAGCAGTTCCGGAATTTCCCATGTATAGACTTTTTTTTGTTGAATTTAATCCTCCTACCCCAACTCCATAAACAAGGATTGAGCTTTTATTTTTTTTGATTTTAACCCCAAGTATTTTTAAATTTTTTATTAGGTTTTTAATATCTTCAGAAAAAGATATACCACTTACCTTTGTTGTACCTATTGCTAAAGATGCTAAAATCAATATTCTTTGTGATATAGATTTATCACCTGGAACTTCCATTACTCCATTTAAAGATTTTTTTTTTATATTGGGTTGATGCAATTTATTTAGTTTAATAATTAGTATATAATTATCTTTACTAAATAATAAATTTAAATTAAAAAATAACTAAATTTATTTATTTTTTAATAATTTTTTTTTAACTATATTATGGTAAAACCATCTTGGGGATCGAAAAGAACATGTACTTGTGGCATAAGATTTTATGATTTAAATAAAAAAGAAATTGAATGTCCAGGTTGTGGAGAAACAGTTAATATAGAACTTTTATCAACATCAATTTTAGAAAATAATTTAAGAAAAAAACCTCAATCAGAAGTAATAGAAGAGGCGGCTGATAAAAATTCTCCTAAAGAAGATAAAAACGCCCCTAAAACTAAGGGCTCCGAAGGAACAGAGATAGAAACTGACGAAGATGAAACAAAAGAAGCAGCAGAGGAAA
>PTKO01000028.1 GCA_002937775.1 Alphaproteobacteria bacterium MarineAlpha6_Bin4
TTTTCTTCAGGATAATGCATAAATGTAAATCCATTTTTATAATCTAGCCCAATGAAAAGTTGTTTAGCTTTAAATTTATGAAAATACCAAAATGGAGACTTGTAACCCCAACCACTTTTATTTTTTAGATCACATAAAAATTTTTGATCTTTTCCCCAAACTAAAAATGAATAAATTGGGTGCTTTGTTCTCTTAAAATCTTTTCTTTTAAAAACAATTGAGGGCAGCGATCCTGTTTGTGGCGGCGACTTTAAGTAATCGTACTTTTTACCTTTACAAAAATCCCAATTGAAAGATGGTAATAAAAGTGTTCCTCCTTTACCTATTTTTTTTATAATTGCATCAATAAGTTTATTAGGATCAAAAGTTTCTTTATGTTTTCTAAAATTTAATACTAAAGGTATTATGTCTGAAGTTATGCATAAAATATCTCCTTTTTTTAACTCAGAAATTTTTTCAATAATTTCATCATATTTATTATTTTTTTTCATTTAAAATGAAATAGTAAATTTATTTTTTACTATTAACCTTAAATTTATTCAAAATATCAGGAACAATAATACCAAAATTTGCTTGGCAAGCTAGCTGGCTATTAACAAATCCTTGACCAAAACATTCGCCAATACCTCTTTTCCAAGATATAAGCTTAGTTTCTATATTTAATTTATCTCCAATTAATATTTTCTTTTTAAATTTAATGTTATTGGCAGATGTTAAATAAACTATTTTGCCTTTATTGTCGGGCAATGTTACAACAGATAAAGCAGCCATTTGAACAAGAGCCTCGATTTGTAAAAGTCCAGGCATATTTGGATCGCCTTCAAAATGGCATTTAAAAAACCAATCGTCCTTTGTTAAATTTTTATAACCTTTTGCACTTACTCCTGGTATTACTTCTTCTGCAATATCTATCATTAAATAAGGATCTCTATTTGCTTGATACTCTAATATTTCTTTTTTTTCTAGACGCAAACTATTCATCTAATTATTATTTAACATCAATAATTCTTGATAAATTCTTTTCAATGTCAAACCCATCCCAAATAACGTCTATATCCAATGCTCTACCTACTGGAACTATTCTATCTATACCTTTCAATCGATTATTAACTACAAAATCTAATATTTTAGATTTCTCAATCCCATAATAAGTTAGTGTTTGAAATTTAGAACTAACTATTTTTGATATATCATCTATTTTTCCACAATCATATTCATAAAAAGTTCCAAATGCTCCTCTTCTTTTTTCTATATCAGATTTTATTTTTTGTACAGAAACACGATATAAATCATTGCCGTATCTTTTTACATCTTTAATGTTATTAGTCTCAATTACATCTTTCAAAAGATTATTATACTTTTTTACTACATTAATAGTGGCAAGTTCATATTTTCTTTTTACTGTTTCGTGAACTTCATTCCAAAAAACTTTTTTAATTTTTTCATTACTTTTACCAAGCCATACTATTAGGTGCGGGGAAGAACATGCGTTTTGATCTAATAAGTAAGCATCATTAAAAAATTTCTCTGCTAAATTTTTTAATTCTTTTTTTTTTATTTTTTCTAAAGAATTGCTATTAAGAATACAGAAAGAGTATTTATCAGCAAAATTTATTTCAATGCTTCTTTCAGGAATTGGGAATTGCCTTATTTCTCTAATTGAAGTATCTCCTCCCCAAATTATTCTAGCATCACATATAGATGAAAATTTTTTAGTAATTTCATCATTTTTTTCGTATTTAATAAATGCATTCATTTTTTTTATTTTTGAATACTTTTTTATATTTAATAAATTTTTTATTGTTTTACATATAATTTCAACTTGCGGATGGTCTGTGCTCGGCACTCTTACAATATTTGCATTGCCTGCTAACAACCCAAATACAAAAGAATATGCAAAATTAGTTGGTACATTAGAAGGAGTTATATGAAAAGCTAGTCCTAAACCCATTCTTACTTTGCCATCTTCGAATTCTTTTTTATATTTTGCTATGTTCGCCTTTCTACACCAAAAAGAAAAAGATTTTAAATCAGGGTATTTTAAGATTTCTTTAAATTTGTCTATTTTATTAGATAAATCATTTAAAAATTCACAAATTATTTTATCAAATGGCGGTAAAGGATTTTTATTAATATTTTCTTGCCCAACCAAATAAAAAATTTTTTTATCTCTACTCATAAGCATCGCTACACCCTCTTATTTCTGCATTTTTTACTCTGCCATGAATTTTAAAATATTTTCCTTTTAAGCCACACTTGCAATTATCTTCTCCTAAAAGTTCTCCAATATCTTCAGATAAAATTACATGTCCCGGATAACTTTGTGGAATAACTGAAATTAATTGAACTAATCCTTTTTGACCTATTTTGCATTCAGAAAAATCATTATTTCTTATAATAACATCTGAATATATTGAACTGTGAAGATTGCCTTTGTCACATTCTAATAAAATAGATCCTGTTTGCTCAACCATTCCATAATAATTATAAACTCTTTTTATACCGGTAGTTTTTTTTATCAAATTTTTAAACTTATTATTAGTTACTGACTCATCAATCAATTTTTTCCAACCTCCTCCATGTATAAGAACTGATTTACTTAATGGCAAAAACTTTTTTGTCTTTAATAACTTATCTATAAAATTTTTAAAAATTATAAATGTAAAACCAAATACAAAAATTTTTTCATTATTATGTTTTTTACAAAATTTTTTTATAACATCGTATTTAATTCTCAAATTTTTATCTAAAGCAAAAATTATTTCATTTCCAAAAATAGAAAATCCTTTGATGGCAGCACCTCTAGCTGAAAAAAAATTTCTATTAGCAATACTTTCTTCTGTATCAATTATAATCATTGGTAGTCTTTTATTTCCTAAGACGCTTGAAACTATTTTTGTCAAAACCTTTGTTTGATTTGTAGCAGTTAATCTATCAAGAAATATTTTTGATAAATCACTATTTGATGTTCCTGATGAGGTAATAGTTTTTATAATTTCATTTTTGTTAATACTTTTAAGTTCAAAATCCTTAAATAAATTTGTCGTAATAAATGGAATTTCAGAGGCTTTATTTCTTTTTTTTGGATTATAGTTTAATCCATCTAATATTTTTTGATATTTTGAACAATTCTTATAGTGGTGGTAAGTTAAATCAAATAAAGCATCTTCCATTATTTTTTGCTTTTCCTTCTTTTTTAATGAAAAAGGTGGGATGGTTATCAATTTATTAATATCAAACATTATAAGCTATTATTATATTTTTTATCTAAATGTGTATATAGTACTTTTCCGGATTTATTCCTTGGAATTTTATTAATTAAATTTATTGAAAAATATTGTTTTTTTAAATTTGTATTATCTATAATAATTTTTTCTATTCTTTCTTTATTAAAGTTCTTTTTTTCAACAAAAATACTAATTTTTTTATCGTTTCCACTACATATACAATCACACTTTTTATTTTTTAAAATTTCTTCAATATGCTCTAAGTTAATTCTATTGCCATTTATTTTAACAAACCTTTTTTTCCTCCCCACAATATAATAAAAAAGATCGGAATCTTTTTTTGCTATATCTCCAGTTTTTAAAACACCTTTGTTTTCATCGCCTTTAATAAGGTCAAATCTATTCTTGGAATAACCTAAACAAACATTATTTCCTTCATAAACAAGTTCACCTGACACATTATTTTCTTTTATAATTTCTCCATTTTCATTCTCTAAATAAAATCTCCCTCCTGGTATTGGTTTTCCTATACTTCCAATTTTTTTTTTTGTAAATTCCCATGGCAAGTAAGACATTCTTGCTGTTGCTTCTGTTTGTCCGTACATAACTAAAAATTTTTTTCTTTTTGATTTACAAATTTCTATAAATTCATTTAACAAATTTTCATCCATTCTCCCCCCAGCTTGTGTTATATACTTTAAACTAGGTAATTTCATTTGTTTGAATCTTAATTTTTTTAAAACTTCAAATATAAATGGAACGCCGCCAAAAGTTGTAGCCTTATATTCCCTAAAAAAATCCCAGAAAGCTCTTTCTAAAATCGTCTTTTCTGTAAGCATTATTGAAGAGCCTTTATATAAATGAGAATTTATAATTGATAATCCATAAACATAGTTCATTGGCATAGTTGTTATTGGTCTATCGCTACTTTTTATATTAAGATATTTTATTATTGAAAAAGCATTGCTTTCTAAATTATTGTATGACTGTCTTACAAACTCTGAGTTACCTGTTGACCCAGATGTTGAAATCAATAATGCAAGTTGATTATTAATTTTGTAATCAATTTTAAAATTTGTTTTTGATAGTAAATATTCTTCTATTGCAAATACTTTTTTGAAATTCAATTTGTGTTGGTTCGGATGAAAAATATATTTAGGCCTAAATTTTAAAAGAATATTATCTAGATCGTTTTTTTTTATTTGGCTATCAATCAATAATAATTTGTGACCCCGCCTAATAAAACTGACATAGCCTATTAAAGCTTCTAAACAATTTTTACAAAAAAAAAGAATTAGACTTTTTCCTTCTATATTTTTTTCAAGTTCCTCCTCATATTTTATTATGTCTAAATAACTAATTTTTTTTCCACGATCATTAATTAACGCAACATTATTAGAGAATTTTTTTAAATTTGAAAAAATTTTGAAACTCATTAATTTATTTTAAAAATAATTTGCGAAATTACACAATATTTTTATATTAATCTAATCTAACCTTTTTTTTATATATATATATATTTAATGGATAACAAAGAAAAATATAAGAATGCTTTTATAGAAACTTTTTCAATTGAAGCAAGCGTGCTTGATAAGAATCTTGAATACAACACAATACCAGAATGGGATTCTATAGGACATATGACACTTATAGGAAGTTTAGAAGAAGCTTTTGGGATATCAATGGAAACTGATGACATCATTGATTTTAGTTCTTATAATAAAGGTCTAGAAATACTTAAAAAGTATAAAGTTGATATTTAAATATATAAAATGAATTTAAAAAAAAATATAAATGAACTAAATAAATACGGAATTACATACCTTCCTAATATGTATACAAGAAAACAATGTGAAAATTATGTTTCTTTATCTGAAAGTATTATAAAGAAGTTTATTAAAAAAAAGCTACCTATGGCGCCTGATTGCCAACAAATTGAAAACCCCTTTCGCCATGATGATAAATACCTTAATTTAATACATAACAGCTCAATTGAAAAAATTCTTTCAACTCTTTTAGATGAAAATTTTATTTTAATAAATTCCAATATTATAAACAGAAAACTAAGAGATGATGTCCCAGTAGGAGGAACAGGTATTGGCGATACATGGCACACAGACTCTAGATATCTAGGAGGAAAAAGATTAGATAAAGGATTTAGTTATATTGCAATTACTATGTTAAATGATTTTACTGAAAAAAATGGTGCTACTCTATATATTCCATCAAGCCATTTTAGAAGAGGTATTCCGGAACGTCATAAAAATTATAAATCTCAGAAAATGTTAGGAAAAGCTGGAACTATTGTAATTTTTGATAGTGGTCTATGGCATAAAGGCGGGGAATCAACACATAATGATAGATGGAGTATGTATAGTTATTATGGGCCATGGTTTGTAAAACCCTATTTTAGATTTCCAGAAATGCTCGGTGAAAAATTTGGAAAAAAATTAAATAAGCCGCTTAGAAGACTTTTCCATTATACTTCAACTCCACCCCTAAATGAGGAAGAAAGAAAACATACAGTAATTAAAGAGTAAATTAAGGTGCTTGAATTAACAAATAATGTTAACATTTATTAATTAAAATAAAATAATGGCAATTTTAAACAAACCTAGAGTTTTTGAAAAATTTAAACAATTTCATGATTATGTGAAAAAAAATAATGGTGAAATTGGAACGAAACAAAGAGGCATAGACTTAAATTTAAACAACGCGTGTAATTTAAGATGCAAACATTGTTTTACAAATTCACCAATTGGGGATCATGTTAAAGATATACTACCACCTGATAAAATAGCAGACATTGCTAACCAAGCAGATGAATTAGGAATTTTTGAGTGGGATTTACAAGGCGGTGAACTACTTTTAAGACCAGATAAATTGTTTGAATGTTTAGAAGCAATTAAAACTGAAAGATTTTATATGTATGTGACTACTAACGGATATTACTTAGATGAAAAAATAGCAAAAAAACTTGCTGACTTAGGTGTAAATAGAGTTTCTGTTAGTATCGACAGTATGAATGAAGAAGAACATGATAAATTTCGTGGACGCAAGGGTTCTTGGAAAAGAGCTATTAAAGCGCTTGAGCATGTTCAAAATGCTGGAATGTCTCCATACCTTAATATAACTGTTGGCCACTACAATGCCCAATCTGAAGATATCAAACAATTATTGGAATATTCTAAAAATAAAAAATATACAACACTAGTTAACGTAGCAACTCCAGCTGGAATGTGGGCAAAAATGTCAGAAATCATGGTAGATGAAAAAGATAAAGCTTATTTAATAAAAATGAGAAAAAAATATAAAAATATTTTAAGAAATTTATGGAATCCTTTTGATAGAGATTACGAAAAAGTTTTAGGATGCAATACTGTAAATAGAATGTATATAACTCCAATAGGAGATGTTTTAGTTTGCCCATATGTTCATATAAAAATAGGAAATGTTTATAAACAATCGTTAAAAGAAATATCAGAATACGGTTTTAGTTTTAAAAAATTCAGAGAAAATAGTAGTTCATGTTTAGCAGGCGAAGACAAAGATTTTGTAAAAAAATATATGTCAAAAGAAGGAACATCAATTTTTAATCCTGCAGATCCTAAAGAAATATTTCCAAAAGATCATTTCAAAGAATTCAAATTTTCAGAACAAAAATAAAATACAGAGATTAATTTTTTATTTTTTTTTGTAACTTTTTAATTCCTAATATTGTTAAAAGAAAAAGAATTGGTTCTATAGGAATCCTATATCTTGGATTACCTATTCCAACAGCAGATATAATAAAAGGAACGAGTATAAATATAAGGAAAATTATTGACCAAAAATTTTTCTTTTTTTTTTGAAACACAGATGTAAAACCATAAAATTGTAATGCTCTAAGGCCAACAACTAAAATTTGACTGAGAAGCCATATTATACCTGGCAAACTAATATTAGTGCTTGAAATAACTGATTTTAATTCTGTATATGAAATATTGTGATATCCAAATATACCTATTATTGATGTGTGAAATAACATCTTGGTAGTAGAACCAATATATGATTTTAAAATTTGGGTTTTATCTACTTCTTCTACTAAATCAAAAAAAATTTCTTGATTAATTTTTGATGTAATAACTTTATTTTTAAAATAATTATCATCAAAAGGCAGACTTTTTATATAAAATAATTTACCATTTTTAAATTCAAATACATAAGGATATTCATCTGTAATCATTTCTGATTTTTTATTAATTTTTATATTACTTAGATGTCTAGCATTTTCTAGGGCATCTTTATCTCTTGAACCACAACCCCAATTTTTTACAAGACAAGGATAAACCCAAAATAAAAGGTGAGATCCTTTTTCAAATGTTAATTTAGCTTCTCCAGATTTTTTATAATTATAAAAATATAAAGGTGAAGAAATTAAAAAAATTATTACCGCTGGTATTAAAGAAAAAATTATAACTTTTGATAATTTATATTTTTTTTCAAAAAAATAATAAATTAACATAAAAATAGTAAGAGCAATTGGAATTAAAATTCCTGAAGGTTTTGTTAAAAAAGATAATGCAAAAAAAATACTACCAATAACTATAAAATTTAAAGATTGTTTTTCTAAAATAAATTTTAAAAAAAAATAAATAGCACAAACTATAAAAAAAACATTTATTAAGTCTGGTAAAATTATTGTTGCAGACCAAAAAAAATTGATATTAAAAACTAATAAAAAAATACTTATCCAATAATATTTTTTTGTTATTAAATTTTTAGTAGCAATTGAGACTGCCACTATTAAACCATTTAAAATTGATTGAAAAAAAACAATTGCTAAATAATTAGTAGACCCAAATACTTTCAAAATAAAATAAATCGTAAAAGGATATACAGGTAATCTGTCTAAAGCTCTAAAATGAATTAATGAATTTGTTTCATTTAAAATCAAAGCAGGTTTAAGAAACCTAAAGCTTTCAAAACTTAGATCTAATATTCCATAGGTAAAATATTTATAAAATACTGCGATTAGCGCTATAGAAAATCCAATTAAAAATGCGTAAAGATATTGCTGTCTTTTATTTATAGAAAGCATAATTATAAATTACAGAGATTATTTCTTATTGTAAATCAATCAAAATGATATAATTTTGCCATGAGTAAATTCTTACTAATTTCTTTTATCTTTTTTATTATTCAAATTTACTATGCTGAAAGCGAAGTTAATAAAAAAAAAATGGTGCTTCCAGAAAATAATGAAAAAGCCGAAAAAGAATGTAGGTTAAAAGAAGAATATATTCCAATTGAAAAGGATAATATTCAAAATATTGCTGGTACAGGGTTAGAAGTTAGCGGAGTAAAACTTAGGCCTGAAGGATGTGCATGGAACCCAGATAGAGGATGGCATAAACCTAAAAATTAAAAAAAAAATCTTTAAAAGTAGATGTGGTTTTAATTTTTTATTTA
>PTKO01000029.1 GCA_002937775.1 Alphaproteobacteria bacterium MarineAlpha6_Bin4
AAGAGAATTACAATATAAAAGAAAAAATTTTTTTTTTTAAAAAAAATCTCTTTTGATACATAAACAAAGAAAATGGTTATTAAAAATATTATAAAAAACCAGATATTTTTAAAAATTAAAAAGTTTAATTCAGGAAATAAATTAAAAAATTTCAAAAGGTGAATGCTATAAACATAAACAAAACCTTCATTGAGATTAGAAATATTATGAACACAATCTGCCAGCGGGTTATCTGGAAAGAATCCATAAGGACTTAAATTATTTGAAAAAAGCTGACTAGCACAGTAAATTGGTGGAAGATCCCAGAAAAAAACTCTATCACCAAATATAAATTTCTCAAAAAACCATAGAATAAAATTAACCGATGTAATAAATAAAGCTAATGATAAAATATATTCTTTTGATATATTTTTTTTTAACATATTGTTGGATAATAATAAAAAAAATGAAAAAGACTAAACTATTAATTTTTATTGTTGCTTATAACGCAGAAAAAACTATTGAAAGTGTTATTAATAGGATACCAAAAAAATTATCTAAATTTTATGATTTAGAAATTCTTATTATTGATGATTGTTCAAACGATAAAACCTTTGAAATTTCAAAAAAAATAAAAAAAAAAAATTCAAATTTTAAATTTAATATACTTTATAACTCTAAAAATCAAGGATATGGAGGTAATCAAAAAATTGGTTATCATTATGCAATAAAAAAAGAATTTGATTATGTAGTTCTGTTGCACGGCGACGGACAATATGCCCCTGAGCAATTACAACGACTTATTAAAGAAATAAAAGAAAAAAATCAAGACGTGGTTATGGGTTCAAGAATGATAAGTAAAATTAGAGCTTTAAAGGGTGGTATGCCAATATATAAGCTTGTTGGAAATATTATTTTAACAAAATTACAAAATTTTCTTCTTAATACTAAATTGGCTGAATTCCATAGCGGTTATAGAGTTTATTCTATTAGATCACTAAAAAGCATTCCGTTCTTTTTAAATACTAATGATTTTCATTTTGATACTGAAATTCTTATACAACTATTTATTATTAATTCTAAAATAAAGGAAATTTCTATACCTACTTTTTATGGTGATGAAATATGCCACGTAAATGGCATGAAGTATGCATTTGATATTATAAAAACAACATCAGTCGCAGCCCTGCAAAAAAACTTTAATTTAAAACTTAGCAAAAAATATATTGCAAAAGCTAGAAACGAAAAGTTTTATAAGAATTTAATAATGGACAAACTTTTGATTGAAGCAAAAAAAAGAAGCTAATTATTATTAGAATAGTTTTTTACGATCTTACTAATTTTTTTTTTAAAGATTATTTCCCAATTAGGCATCTTCTCCTCCAAAAAACTTTCTAACTTATTAATATTAAGTCTAGAATTTAGCGGTCTTTTCATTTTGCTATAATCTTTAACTATTTTACTTAAATCCTTGGTAGAAATTGGAATAAGTTTCCTGTCTTGATATTTTGATACTAATGATTTTTTTATTTTTTTTGCAAAATTATAATAACTTGTGTATCCTCTCGCAGAAACATTTAAAACTTTAGGATTCAATTCAGGTTTTTTTATAATTTTTTTTAATATTTTAATTGTAATTTTTCCTATAAACCATGCGTGATTAGGCGTTCCTATTTGATCGTTTACGATATTTAATATTTTATTTCTTTTAATTTTTTTAATAATTTTTTTAGGAAAATTTTCACCTTTATCTGCATAAATCCAATTAATTCTTAGTATTATGTAACTACATTTTGAGTTTACTATAAAATTTTCACCATCTAATTTACTTTTACCGTAAAAATTTATTGGACTAGGAACGCTATTTTCGTTCCATGGTTTATTATTTTTTCCACTGAAAATATAATCAGTTGAATAATGTAGCAGTAAACATTGATTTTTTTTACACCACTCAGAAATTTTTTTTACACTTAAGGCATTAGTTTTATAGCAAGAATCTTTATTGGTTTCAGCATCATCCACTTTAGTATAGGCAGCAGCGTTTATTATTATATCAGGCTTATGTTCATCTAATTTTTTATTTATAGATAACAAATTTTCTAAATTTAATTCTTTTTTTGAAAAACTTTTTATAACAAAATTACTTAATAATTTAAGATCTTTTTTTAGGATACTTCCAATTTGACCATTTTTTCCAATCAGAAGAATTTTTTTTTTCATTGTGGTAATTTTTTATTTTCACTTAAAGTAAGCGCGTTAAAATCTTTTTTAGATAATATTGGTTTTTTAGTTGGCCATTTAATATTTATTAAAGGATCATTCCATCTTATTCCCTTTTGATTATTTGGGTAATATTTTTGAGTGCATTTGTAAATTATGTCTGCTGTCTTACTCATTACTAAATAGCCATGAGCGAAACCTTCTGGTATCCACAGTTGATTTTTTTTTTTTGAATCCAAAAATACGCCACACCATTTTCCAAAAGTAGGACTTTTTTTTCTAATATCCACAGTTACATCAAATATTTTTCCATTAAGTACAGAAACCAACTTTCCTTGAGGATGAGGGTATTGAAAGTGCATTCCTCTTATAGTGTTTCTTTTTGAATGTGAATGGATTACTTGTACAACTTTTTTTTTTATTAATTTTAAATGTAATTTTTCATTATAAGTTTCATACAAAAAACCTCTTTTATCATAAAAAATATTTGGCTCAGCGATAAACAGGCCTTTTAATTTAAGTTTTTTGATTTTCATCAATTATTTTTTTATTTGTATGAAAACGAAGGTTGTTTATTTAATTTTTCCATTTTAGCAGCACAATATTTAAACTCTGGAATTTTTCCAAATGGATCTAACTTTGGATTAGTTAAAATATTTGCTGGAGCTTCTCTAAATGCAAAAGGAAAAAAAATAACATTATTTGGGACATTTCTATCAAACCTAACCTTTACTTCAACTTTTCCTCTTCTTGTCTCAATTTTTACTTTATCTCCGGCTTCTATTCCTTGTTTTTTTAATTGTTTTGGATTGAAGTGCGCAGTTGCAATTGGCTCGATAGAACTTAAAACTTTTGTTCTTCTAGTCATGGAACCAGTGTGCCAATGCTCAAGCAATCTTCCAGTCATTAAAATCATTGGAAAATTTTTATCAGGAACCTCATCCGGAGGCGTTAATTCTGTTGGAATAATTTTTCCTCTTTTATTTTTTGTATCAAAACCATTTGAAAAAATTACCTCTTCACCTGGTTTATTTATATCTTTAACAGGGTAAACAACAGAATTTTCATTATCTAATCGATCCCATGTTAAACCTTTAATTGAAGGCATTGTTTCTGCCATTTCTGGGAAAACATCTCTAGGATGTTTATAATTCCAATCTAACCCCAGCCTTTTAGCTATTTCATTTATAATCCACAAATCTTGTTTAGCATTTCCAGGAAGAGGAACAGCTTTTCTTCCCATTTGGACTTGTCTATTTGTATTAGTAAAACTTCCATCTTTTTCAGGAGCTGCAGAACTAGGTAAAATAACATCAGCAAATGTAGCGGTTTCAGTTAAAAATAAATCTTGAACTACTAAGTGATCTAAATTCGCAAGCCCTTTTCTTGCTTCTTTAGTATCAGGGTCAGACATAGCAGGGTTTTCTCCCATTATATACATTGCCTTAATTGATCCATCAACCATTCCATGCATTATTTCTACAACCGTTTGACCCGGTTTGGGATCTAAATCAGATTTCCATAATTTTTCTAATTTTTTTCTATTTTTTTCTTCACCAACAGGAAAATAATCAGGAAACACCATAGGAATTAAACCTGCATCGGAAGCACCTTGAACATTATTTTGCCCACGTAACGGATGCAACCCTGTTCCCGGTCTACCAATTTGACCACACATTAAGGAAAGAGCTATTAAAGCTCTTGCATTATCAGTTCCGTGAACGTGTTGAGAAATACCCATTCCCCAAAAAATAATTGCTGATTTTGCCTTTGCATAAGTTCTTGCAACTTTTTTAATTGTTTCAACTTTTATGCCTGTTATTTTTTCCATTTTTTCTGGAGGAAAATCTTTTATTTTTTTTTCTAAATCTTTAAAACCCTCGGTGTAACCTTTAATATATTGTTGATCATAAAGTTTTTCTTTAACAATTACATTCATTATGGAGTTTAATAAAGCAACGTCAGTTCCTGGTTTAAAATTTAAATTTTCAAACGCATACTTATTTAAAGAACTTTTTCTTGGATCAACTACTATTAATTTAGAACCATTTTTTGCTGCATTTTTAAAAAAAGTTGCAGCAACAGGATGGTTTTCCGTTGGATTAGCTCCAATAACAATTATAACTTCTGAATTTTCAGAGTCATAAAAAGGGTTACTTACAGCGCCAGAGCCAAGAGTTTCTAGTAAAGCAGCAACAGATGATGCGTGACATAATCTTGTACAATGGTCGACATTATTTGTACCAAACCCAGTTCTAACCAATTTTTGAAATAAATAAGCTTCTTCATTCGAACCTTTTGCAGATCCAAATCCGGCAAGAGAATTACCGCCATGTTCATCTCGAATTTTTTTAAGACCATTACCAGCAAATTCTAACGCCTCTTTCCAAGATGCTTTTCTAAAATATTTGTAAGGATTTTTTGGATCAAAAATTATATTTGGATCTTTTTTTATATTAGCTTTTCTTATAAGTGGTTCTTTCAATCTTTCTGGATTGCTAATATAATCGTATCCAAACCTTCCCTTTACACATAATCTATTATGATTAGATGGACCATCTTTTCCATCAATCCAAGAAATTTTATCTTTTTTAATATTATACTCAACTTGGCATCCAACTCCGCAATATGGACAAACTGATTCAACTTTTTTATCAACTTTTGTTTCAGAAATATGCTTTTCATTCATAACAGATGCTGGCATTAATGCACCAGTAGGACAAGCTTGAACACATTCTCCGCAAGCTACACAAGTGCTATCTCCCATTGGATCATCAAAATCAAAAACAATTTTTGCATCAGATCCTCTATTAGCCATTCCGATTACATCATTAACTTGCACTTCTCTGCATGCTCTGACACATAAATTACAATGTATACACGCGTCTAAATTTACCTCCATAGCTGTATGACTTATATCTGGTTTTGGTAAATATGCTTTTTTTGGAAACCTACTATTTTCAACATTTAGCTTTGTAGCCCATTGCCAAAATTTAGAATTTTTGTCACGCGCCACACTTCTTTTAGGCTGATCCGCAACCAGTAATTCAAGTACTAATTTTTGCGATGTTTTAGCTCTAATTGATTTAGTGTTAACTTTCATTCCTTCGGTAGGTTTTCTAATACATGAAGCAACAAGAGTTCTCTCACCATCAACTTCAACCATGCAGGCTCTACAATTTCCATCAGGTCTATACCCAGGTTTAGGTTCATAACAAAGATGGGGTATGTTATCACCACATCTTTTAGCTACTTGCCAAATTGTCTCATTTTCTTTAGCAAATACTTTTTTTCCATTTAATGTAAAAGATATATTTTTCATTTTTCTATTTAATTTATATCATTTTGAAAAAATTTTAATACACAATTTATAGGATTGGAAGCTGCTTGACCTAGACCACAAATCGAAGCATCTGTCATAACTTTATTTAAATCATTTAAAAGTTTTTTATCCCATTTTTTATTTTTTAATAATTTAACAGCTTTTTCAGTACCAACTCTGCAAGGAGTACATTGACCACAACTTTCGTCTTCAAAAAATTCTAATAAATTAAGTGCCACATCTCTCATACTATCCTTTTGTGAAAAAATCACTATTGCTCCTGACCCAACAAAACACCCTTGTTTATCTAATTCCTTTCCAAAATCCAAAGGGATGTTTCCAAGCGATGCAGGTAAAATTCCACCAGAGGCCCCACCTGGTAAATAGCTTTTAAAAATATGATTTTTTTGCATTCCACCGCAATAGTCATCGATTAATTCTTTAACTGTTATTCCCGCAGGAGCTTTTATTACTCCAGGATTTTTAACTCTTCCTGAAACTGAATATAATCTAAATCCACAACCACCATTTTTTCCAAACTTTGAGAACCATTCCGCTCCTTTTTCTAAAATATCTCTGATCCAAAAAAGAGTTTCGACATTATTGCAAAGAGTGGGTCTGCCAAACAAGCCTTCTTGAACAGGAAAAGGAGGCTTGTGTCTTGGATATCCTCTCTTACCTTCAATACTTTCTAACATCGCAGATTCTTCACCACAAATATAAGCGCCCGCACCTCTTCTAATAATTAATTTACAATGTTTTGATAAGTTTTCTTTTTCAATTCTTTTTATTTCATCTCTTAAAATTTTATTAATAAATGGGTACTCATCCCTTAAATAAATATAACAAATTTTTGCTTCTACAACCCAAGCAGCAATTAAAGTTCCTTCTAAAAAACGATGAGGATCTGTCTCCATACAAAATCTATCTTTAAAAGTTCCAGGCTCTCCTTCATCAGCGTTTACGGCCATTAATCTTGGAGCAGGCTCGTTTTTAGTTAACTTCCATTTTAATCCTGTCGGGAATCCAGCGCCCCCTAAACCCTTTAGATTTGACTTTTCTAATATTTTAATAACTTTTTCTGGTTTAATTTTATTTGATAAGCAGTTTTTTAAAATTTTGTAACCACCATTTTTTTTATAGGAACTTAAATTTATATATTTGTTTATTTTTGTAGAGTAATTTTTTTTTTTAACAATGTTATCAACCTTATTTTCATTAGCATAATCAACATGCCTATGCCCTATTTCTAATACTGGGGCAGTATCACATCTGCCCATACAAGGAGCATTAATTACTCTTATGTTATTTTTTTTATATTTTTTTTTTAAATCTTTTAAAAGTTTTTTTCCACCCATCATATCACATGTAACAGTGTCACATACTCTAATTGTTATATCTGCTGGCTTATCATCGTTATCAATAATGTCAAAATGAGCATAAAAAGAAGCAACTTCGTAAACTTCAGCTAAAGGCATTTTCATTATAGTTGCAAGAGCAGTTAAATATTTAGCATGAAGACATTTATATTTGTCTTGAATTACATGTAGATTTTCTATTAGCATGTCCCTTGCTTTTGATTGATTTTTAAGTAATAAAATTAACTCTTTTTCTACAGCATCATCAACCATCCTTCCTTTTGGAAAGAAGACTTTTTTTTCTTTTTTTCTTCCTAAATCACCTTTTTTTAATATTTTAATTTCGTTGTTCATAGTAAAAAAAACGCACCTAATAATTACATAACGTTAATAAAAAAAAAACAATTATAATTCATTTTTTATGATTTTTAGCTCTATTTTTTTACCATTAATAGTTTTTTTACCAACATTTTCAAAATTAACAGTAATAATATCCCCTATTTTTGACTGAACTTGTCCAATGCCCCAATCTTTTTTCTTTGGGTGATTAACATAAATTCCCGGTATTATCAGATCATTCATAAATATTTAATAATTTTTTTCAATTTTTATGTTGAGTTTTTCTTTATTATGAATATATTTTTCAAATTACTAATTTATGAAATAATATTATGGCTGTAAAAAAAAAAACCACTACAAAATATAAACCCTCAGCAAAAGAGCCATTTATGAATGCAAAGCAGAAGCAATATTTTAAACAAAAATTGCTAGATTGGAAAGAATCCCTATTAAAAGGTTCGAACGAAACTATAACAAACCTTAAGGAAGATAAAGAGGTTTCAGGTGATTTTGCTGATATAGCTTCCGCTGAAAGTGCTAAATCTATAGAACTTCGTACTAGAGATAGAGAAAGAAAATTAATTAATAAAATAGATGAAGCTTTAAAACGTATTGAGAATAACACATACGGATTTTGTGAAATAACAGGAAAACCTATAAATTTAAAAAGACTTGAAGCAAGACCAATTGCAACTTTGAGTATAGAAGCTCAACAGATGCATGAAAACCAAGAACAATTAAACAACGATTAAACGTATATCTGATTCGTTTTATTATAAAAATAGTTATTAGTATTTATTTTTATTTATTTTTCTACTTGAATAAAAGAACAAAAGTAGTACATATAATTATATACTATTTTTAATTATTTTATTAGAGGATATTAAATGAAAAAACCTATTTTAAAAACAGTGAGTTCAACTATGCAAGAAAAAGAAAAGGTAAGAAAAATTAAAGATGAATCTTTAAATACTGCAATTTCACAAATTG
>PTKO01000003.1 GCA_002937775.1 Alphaproteobacteria bacterium MarineAlpha6_Bin4
GAAAACCCTTGGGATTTAGCCTTCACAAAAGCCGGCGATATGTTTTACACTGAAAAATGTAAAGGTCTTTCAGTTAAGACTAAATCCGGTTCTGTAAATGCATTGTACGGAATGAAAGATTCTTCAGGCTACAATAGTACTGGAAGTGATCTTTTTTGTTCTGGTCAAGCTGGCATGATGGGGGTTACTTTAGATCCTAAGTTTAAAAATAACCGTAGGATCTATGTTGCATCAACTTCCAGCAAATATCATGGCTCTGGTTGTAAGGACAACTTCGATAAATGTGATGGTGGTATTATCATGAGATTTACTGTAAGTAAAGACATGAAGAGTGTTTCTGATCGTACCGATATTGTAAAAGATATACAATATAAGCCATTTAAGTCTGACCATCCATTTGGAGGACCTGGCGCTCATAATGGTAACAGATTACGTTTCGGACCTGATGGTTACCTTTGGGCAACAACAGGAGATCGTCACAGAGGAGATGTTCCTCAATCACCAACACTACTTGGTGGTAATGTTCTTCGAATTGACACAGATGGCAAAGCTCATCCTGGAAATAAACCTCCAAAAGGCTTTGATAAGCGTATGTATACCTATGGACATAGAAATGTTCAAGGTATAGATTTTCGTCCTAGCGATGGACGAGCTTTTACTGCTGAGCATGGACCATGGCATAACGATGAAATAACTGCTTTGGTCAATGGTGGTAATGGAGGATGGGACCCTCGTCCAAATATTGCTGGTCGTGGTGATTGTCCTGATGAATATTGTGGATACATGCCTAACCAAAAAGAAGGTATGCTTCCAGCTGCTCGTGCTGAAGCCGGTACACCAATGAGTGATACTCGTTTTAAAGACTTAATGTCTCCAGCATGGAACAACAATGGTATTTCTCAGGGAACAGGCTCTGCTGCTTTCTTAAAAGGAAGTAACTGGGGTTACTGGGAAGGACGATTGGCTGTTGGAATCATGGGCATTGGTTTCGGCGGAACACCATCTGGTATGAGAATTGACGTAATTGATATTGCTAAAGATGGCAAGTCAATTAAAAGTGTAATTCATATACCGACTGGCTTAACAAAGAGATTTAGAGGTTTAAGACTTGGACCAGACAATGCTCTTTATGCTGCAGTTGATGAAGGTGAAATCTTCAAAATTACAGCAACTACCAAATAATTGATTTACTCGCGCCATGATAGTGGCGCGAGTTTATCTATCTTTAATAATTCTTAAAAATTTAAATATGGCAAAAATATGGCATTTTTTATGTGGACAAAGCCATTTTTTTTTATAATGATCTTAAAAGTACTGATAATTATTTTCAGTATATTATTAATCTCGGGAGGTTATATATATGACTTCGATCAAAAAAACTCTAAGTGTTGCTACAGTTTTAGCTACAATCTCTGGTTTTGCATTTGCTACTAGTGCTGGAGAATACGCTAAACTTCCAGGTAAAAATTGGCTTGGATACGGTGGTGATGCTGGACAACAAAGATACCATCCAAGTACTGGTATCAATGTCAAAAATGCTAAGAATCTAAATGTAAAATGGATTCATCAGCATGGTGAAAAACTGGGTTCACATGAAACAACTCCAGTTATAGAAGACGGCATTATGTATTACACAACTCCTTACAATCATGTATTTGCAGTTGATGCAAAAACAGGTAAAGAGTTATGGCAATACACTCACAAAAACAAACCAGCTATTTATTGTTGTGGTCCTAATAGTAGAGGTGTGGCTTTATTAAAAGATAAAGTTGTATTTGCTACTTTGGATGCAATGTTAGTTGCTTTGGACAAAAAAACAGGAGCTCTTGCATGGGAACATCAAATAGCTGACAACGAAGCTGGCTATTCTCAAACTCATACACCTGCTGTTTATAAAGATAAAATAATCATGGGTATGTCTGGTGCTGAATACGGTATCCGTGGTTTTATATCTGCATACAACATCGATGACGGTAAATTAGCATGGAAATGGTATACTGTTCCATCTCCATCTTACACTAATCCTGACGGCCTTAAAGGCTGGGAAGGTGACTTTGTAAATGTTACTGACCCTGGAGTTGGTGACGAACCGTTAAACCGTGACATCGCTGCAGAAAAAGCTGCTATTAAATCAGGTAAATATGATGATGCCTGGAAAGTTGGTGGTGCATCTGCGTGGATGACAGGATCTGTTGATCATTCTGATGGATCTGTTTATTTCACAACTGGAAATCCATCTCCTGACTTAGATGGAACTATTAGACCTGGTGATAACAGATGGTCTGATGCTCTAGTTAAAATCAATGCTGATAGTGGAAAGCTAATTTGGGCTTACCAATATATCAGACACGATGTATGGGATCTTGACTCTGTTTCTCCTCCAATCCTAGCGGATGTAAAGGACGAAGGTGGCAAGATGATCAAAGGTGTTATTCATGGTGGAAAAACTGGATGGACTTATGTTCATGCAGCATCTGACGGACGTTTAATCCGTAGATCTAAAGAGATGATTCCTCATGAAAATCTTTTTGCTTTACCTACTAGCGAGGGAACAAGAATGCTTCCTGGTGCTAATGGTGGAGTTGAATGGTCACCTGGTGCTTTTAGCCCAAAAACACGTCTAGTCTATTATGTTAATCTTCACCAACCTATGAATTATATAACTCATAGCGCTGGTTATCAAAAAGGTAAACTATGGCTAGGTTCTGCTTTTGTTGCTATTCCTGGTGAAAAACAGTGGGGCAGAATATCTGCTGTTAACGTAGACACTGCTAAAATCGAATGGGAAGTTGATACTGACGAACCAATGATCGGTGGTGGCTGTGTGACTGGTGGAGACGTTTTCTTTGCTGGAGAAGCTAATGGCTACTTCAGAGCTTATAACGCTAAAACCGGTAAAAAACTATGGGAGTTCCAAACTGGAGCTGGAGCTAATGCTGCTTGTGCTTTATACGAGCTAGGCGGTAAACTTCACGTTGCAGTTGCTTCTGGTGGAAATGCACAAATTAATGCACCACGTGGGGACAATCTTATCGTTTTTACAGTAGACTAATAATTAAAGTCTAGATATTATGGGGCATCTTTTTTTTTTAAAAAGGTGCCCTATATTTTTTAAATTAGGTATTAAATGTTTTTAAAAAAATTATTAATTTCATTATTTGGTTTAATTTTATTATTTGTATTTAATCCAATTAATGCAGAGCATCATGGAGCTGGCGAAAAAATTACACCTTCATGGATGGTTGTTGATAGCGAAAATAAATTTGTTACATTTACTTTAACTTCAGCATATAACGGAAATAATGGTTCATGGAATTATAATGGTTTTTATAATGGTTCTGCAAATTTAATTGTACCTCAAGGATGGAATGTTAATTTGAAATTTGTTAATCCAGATGGCAATTATAGACATAGTATAGCTGTGATTAAAATGTGGGATGGTGATAATGTCCCGCAAGAAGCAGATGACTCATTAGTTGCTATTGCAAGAGCTTATAGTTTATCACCGGCACAAGGGTGCCTTTCTTGCAAGGAAGATGTAAAATTTAAAGCAAAAAATAGAGATGATTATACAATTGGTAAATATTCTGTATTTTGTGGTGTTCCAGGACATGGAGGATCTGGAATGTGGTTAGGGTTTTCAGTTAAAGACGGAATAGATGCTCCTTTTGTTTTGTTTGATAAATCTGCAATGGATGAAGGATATGCAAAGCCGCTACTTTAGTTTTTTTCTTTTAATTATTTTCTTCTTTTTTAATAGTAATAAATCTTTTTCGGAAGATGAGTTTCCTTCTTTAGATCTTAATAAAGATCAAAATAAGATTGTTCAAAATGCTTTAACAAGTTGTAAAGATGTTAATTTTGAAAATTTGTTAAATTCCAGAAAAGAAAAGCTAGGAGTAAGTGAACCAGATAAAACTATTAATAAAAAAAAACAATTAGATAATTCTTTAGGCATTGAAGTTAGCAGATCTATTGAAACAATTTACACTCCCAAACAGTCATTAGACAATGTAAATAAAATTTTATCATCTATAAAAGATGATCGTCTATATCCTGCTATTAAGTATTATATAATTAAAGACTTTGCTTTTTATGAAAGTGGTTTATGCAAATCATTAAAAAGTCACTTTGACACCTACAAAGTTTACAAAGAGTTTTATTTAAAAACTAAAAATAAAGAATTAGACCCAATTTATGAAAATGAAAATAATTTAAATTTTTTTTACAAAAATTCTTCTGCTGCACGAAAAAGATTGCTACTTGCTATTCAATCAAAAAAAAGACTTTTAGAGAAAGAACAGTTTCTTTTAAAGAATCTTAGAATTTTTGCAGAAACTTATATTTAATGTTTTGGATCTAAACCGGAGTGCTCAATAATATATTTTGTCAGTGGTTCTAAATCATCCAAAAGTCTAATCGTGGTATTTTTATAGTGTGCAGTATCCAATTTATCTTCATATGTTTTTATTTCATGGTACATATCAATAGCTTTAACTAATTTTTTTCTTACTTTTAATAAATCTTCTAAACTTTTAAAATGTCCTTTTGATCCAATTGCAAAAGCATCCTCAGCATCACTCACTAACATTCCTGCTTTCTTAATTCTTTCATCTAAATCATCAGCATATATGTGGCCAGAATTAATAAAAGAAAAAATAAATAAAAGTATTGAGATTTTTAAAAGTTTAAGCATCTTAAATAAGATTATAACTTTAAAAAAATAATTATGAAAAATTTTTTTTATATTTTTTTGTTCACTTTTATTCCATTAATCATTTTTGCCAATGAGTTAGATGAAGAACTAATTGATAAAAAGTTTAATCAAATAAAAACTTCAGAGTTTTGTAATACTAGTGAATGGAGTGAAATTCAAAGAAAAGATTTTGTTAAGGCTTTTGTTTTAGGCCGGTATTGGGAGATTGAAGAAGCAAATGAATCAGAAAAAATAGATCAGCAAAGCTTTGATAAATTTTTTAACGAAATTTGTCAAAACGAAGGTTTGTTAATTAAAAATATTGAGAACTTAATTTTAAAAAATAATATTAAAAGATTTTATTACACGGGACATGATTGGATTAAATTAGATATTCAAAGAAAAAAAATATTTATTAAGGGGTATAATTCAGGGATCAAATCAAATAATGATGAAAAAAAAAGAATGGTAGTAAAATATAATGTTCTATTTTCCAGATTATCAGATTATTATTTCTACACTAATCATAGAGATGAAACAGTAGATCTATCAATCAAAACTATAGTTGACCAGATTTTTGGACATTTGTATGTAGATTAATTAGGTAACTTTAAATCTTTAATAATTAAATAACCCAGAATAAAAAAAATAATTATACTTACAAAACCTGCTTTTTGATTATTAAAAGTAGTTGTCAATAAAGCTACAAAATAGGGGCCTAGAAAGGCAGTTATTTTTCCTGACAACCCGTATATTCCAAACATCTTTGATTGATCATTTATTTTTGATAATCTAGCCATACATGACCTACTAGTAGATTGCAATCCTCCAATAAAAAGACCTATGCCAATTCCTAATATCCAAAAAAGAATTTTATTATTTGTAATTAAAATAAATGAGCAAATGGATATTAAAGATATAAGGCAAGTTTTTATAATTATCCTTGGTCCAAATTTATCATCAAAAAAAGCAAAAATTACAGAACCAAATCCAGCCGAAATATTTAAAGCAATTCCAAATAAAATTATTTCACTAAATTCCATATTATATAATGTCGCAGCATAAATTCCCCCAAATGCAAACAAAGTATTTAATCCATCAGTGTAAAGCATTCTTGAAATTAAAAATTTTAGCGTAGTATTTTCTATTGATAAAAATGTTTTCTTTATATTTGCTATTAAATTAATTCTTTTTATTTTTATTTTTTTTTCTTTTATAAAAATAAAACTTGGGATACTAAAAATTAAAAACCACAATCCTATAAATGGACCAATAATTCTTACATGTTCAAATTTTTCTTTATCCAACCCAAATACAGGTTTTTCAGGGTTAATAAAAAGCAAAAAACAAATAATAAGTGAAACAATGCCCCCTATATATCCCAAAGACCAGGCGATGCCTGATATTTTGCCAATATTATTTTTATCTGATACTTTTTTTAATAATGCATTATAAAAAACAGTTGATATTTCGAAGAATACATTACCGAGCCCAATGATTATTAAAATAAAAAGAATTATATTTTTATTAGTGTCAGCAAACCATAGAAGAAATGCAAACAAACACGTTAAACAGGATGAAATAATTAAAAAAACTTTTCTTCTTTTTATAATATCTGAATAAATCCCAATAATTGGAGCTAAAAATGCTAATGCTAAACCTGATATTGACAACATATAACCCCATAATGAAGTTCCTATAATTTCATTTGGGGCTACATTTTTTACAAAATATGTAGAAAAAATAAAAGTAATAATAACTGTAGGCCAAGCTGAGTTCGCCCAATCTAGTAAAGACCAACTACAAAGTTCTTTGTTAATTTTCCTTTTGATAAACAATTTTAGTGGTGCCGGCTAGAGGAGTCGAACCCCTGACCCACTGATTACAAATCAGTTGCTCTACCAACTGAGCTAAGCCGGCATATTAAATATTTAAAATAATAAAAAAAATCTTATTATAAAGTAAAAAATTTATTTTATTAATAGTTTAATGTTACATGAACAATTAAAAGATTTCCAAAATAATAAAAACGTTAGCAATAAAGCTTTTGGAATACAATTATCTTTAATTCTACTTATTGTATTTTTAATACGTTTTTATTTTGATCATTTTGGTTTACTGGAGATTATATTAATTTCTTTAACAGCTATTATTATAATTATTGCTTATATAAACCCATCTTTATTAAACTTTCTAAGAATTATTTTTTTTAATTTAGCTAAATTACTTGCTAGATTTTTTAACCCGATAATAATGTTAGTTTTTTATGTTATAATAATGCTTCCTTTTGGGATTTTTTTAAAAATTTTTCAATACGACCCATTGAAAGAAAAAATAAATAAAAATTTAAAAACATATTGGATTTATTCAAAAAAAGTTAATAAAAGATTTTTTAGACAACAATTTTAGTATTATGAATTTTATAATTGAGATTTTTAATTTTTTAAAGGTTAGAAAAAAATTTTGGCTTTTACCAATAATTATAATATTAATTTTTTTCGGTGCTCTGCTTTTTTTTACATCTGGAACAGCTGTAGCTCCTTTGATATATACAATTTTCTAAATCAGTGAATATTATAGGAATATCCTGTTTTTATCATGATAGCGCTGCTGCTTTAATAAAAGATGGCAATGTTATTTCAGCTGTTCAAGAAGAAAGATTTACAAGAATTAAGCATGATGCAAGTTTTCCTATTAACTCCATTAAGTACTGCTTAAAATCAAGTAATTTAAAACTTTCTAATATTGATGCAATAGTTTTTTATGAAAAACCATTTATTAAATTTGAAAGATTGTTGGAAACATATTTGCAGAAAGTACCATTTGGTTTTCAATCATTTAAATTAGCAATTCCCTTGTGGATTAAGGAAAAGCTTTTTCAAAGACAGTTAATATTAAGATTTTTAAAATCTATAGACTCAAGTAAATCTCTTAAAAATAAAATTTTTTTTACAGACCACCACCACAGCCATGCTGCAAGTGCTTTTTATCCATCTTCATTTAAGGAAGCAATTGTTTTAACAATGGATGGGGTAGGTGAATGGGCAACTACAACTGTTTATATAGGAAAAAAAAATACTTTAGAATTAAAAAAAGAAATTAATTTTCCACATTCGTTAGGCCTACTTTATTCAGCATTTACATATTTTTTAGGTTTTAAAGTAAATGATGGTGAATATAAAATAATGGGTTTAGCCCCATATGGTGAACCAAAATATAAGAATTTAATTAAGAATTATTTAATTGATATTAAAAAAGACGGTTCTTTTAAACTAAATCAAAAATATTTTAATTATTCAACAGGCTTAACAATGACAAATAAAAATTTTAGCAATCTCTTTAATATGGAGGTAAGAAAGGAAACCGATAAGCTTTCACAAAAGCATATGGATATTGCATCATCAATTCAATCTGTTTTGGAAGAGGTAGTTTTACTTTTAACAAAAAATTTACGTAGCGAATATGGAATAGAGAATTTATGTCTTGCAGGAGGAGTTGCTTTAAATTGCGTTGCTAATGGTAAAATCTTAAATAAATCATATTTTAAGAATTTATGGATTCAACCAGCTGCTGGAGATGCAGGAGGGGCTTTAGGAGCTGCTTTAGCTATTTATTATGAATATTTTAAAAAAAAAAGAAGAATTAATTACAAAACAGATTTAATGCAAAACTCTTATTTAGGTCCTTCTTATAGTAATTCAGAAATAAAAAAATTTTTAGACAAAAATAAAATTAAATATAAATATAAAAATGAAGGTGAATTAATTTCAATAACAGCCAGTTTGTTAGCTAAAGGAAAAATATTAGGATGGTTTCAGGATAAAATGGAATTTGGGCCTAGAGCATTAGGAAACAGATCAATTATTGCTGATCCAAGATCAGATAAAATGCAAAAAAATTTAAATTTAAAGATTAAATTCAGAGAAAGCTTTAGACCTTTCGCCCCTATTGTTCTTAAAGAAAAAGTTTCAAGTTGGTTTAACTTGAGTTGTGATAGCCCCTATATGTTATTAGTTTCTAATATTAAAGATTCAAAAAAAATAAAAATTAAAGAAAATAATTATAAAGGGATTAAAAAACTTTATTTAAAAAGATCTATAATACCAGCGGTCACTCATGTTGATTATTCTGCAAGAATTCAAACATTAACAAAAGAAAATAATTTAATTTATAAATTACTAAAAAAGTTTTATAAAATTACTAAATGCCCAGTGTTAGTTAATACTAGTTTTAATGTTAAAGATGAGCCAATTGTTTGTTCATACAGGGACGCCTATAACTGTTTTACAAATACAGGTTTAGATGCATTAATCTTAGGAAATTATATTATTGATAATAAAAAAGTGAAATTGAATTAAATTTAAACTATATTAAATTAAATTTATTTAATTGGAGGGGTGGCCGAGTGGTTAAAGGCGGCAGTCTGTAAAACTGTTGACTTATGTCTACGTTGGTTCGAATCCAACCCCCTCCACCATAAGCGGGTGTAGCTTAATGGTAGAGCCTCTGGTTTCCAACCAGATGACGAGGGTTCGATTCCCTTCACCCGCTCCAATTTTTTTTATTTTTTTTATTTGATTTAAAATAAAATTTGTTTAATTTATCTTTAAATTTAATAGAATATTTAATAAATAGAATATGGCAGAAAAAGAAAAATTTGATAGGTCGAAACCGCATTGTAACGTTGGTACAATTGGCCATGTTGATCATGGTAAAACCACTCTTACAGCAGCAATAACAAAAGTGTTATCTGAAAGTGGTGGAGCAGATTTTACTGCATATGACCAAATAGATAAAGCGCCAGAAGAAAAAGAAAGAGGTATAACTATAGCAACTGCTCATGTTGAATATACTACCGAAAAAAGACATTATGCCCACGTAGATTGCCCAGGGCACGCGGATTATGTTAAAAACATGATTACTGGAGCCGCTCAAATGGATGGAGCTATTTTAGTTATTAGTGGTACAGATGGTCCAATGCCGCAAACTCGTGAACATATATTATTAGCAAGACAAGTTGGGGTGCCTGCAATCGTTGTTTATATAAACAAAGTTGATCAAGTAAAAGACAAAGAAATGCTCGATCTTGTTGTTGAAGAAACAAGAGAGCTGTTGTCATCATATGATTTTCCAGGAGATAAAATTCCAATAATTCAAGGTTCAGCTTTAGCAGCCGTTGAAGGAAAAGATGATGAGGTTGGAAAGAATTCGATTCTAGAATTAATGAAAGCTATAGATGAACATATACCACAACCAGATAGACCAAAAGACAAACCTTTTCTAATGCCGGTTGAAGATGTTTTTTCAATTTCAGGAAGAGGAACTGTAGTTACGGGTAGAGTAGAACAAGGAATTATTAATGTAAATGAAGAAGTAGAAATTGTTGGCATGAAAGAAACTCAAAAAACCACGGTTACCGGAGTTGAAATGTTTAGGAAATTACTTGATACAGGAGAAGCTGGAGATAACATAGGTGCTCTTTTACGAGGAACAGAAAAAGATCAAGTAGAAAGAGGACAAGTGCTATGCAAACCAGGTTCTATCAAACCACATACTAGTTTTAAGTGTGAAGTTTATGTCTTAAAAAAAGAAGAAGGCGGAAGACACACTCCTTTCTTTACAAATTACAGACCACAATTCTATTTTAGAACTACTGATGTAACTGGTACAGCGTATTTGCCAGACAAAGTAGAAATGGTTATGCCAGGAGATAATGTCACAATGGAAGTTGATCTATTATCACCAATTGCAATGGACAAAGGACAGAGATTTGCTATTAGAGAAGGCGGTAAAACTGTCGGCTCTGGCGTAGTAAGTGAAGTTATTGAAGGTACTCCAAAAAGAGAACCAGCAAAAAATACAAAACCAGCTAAAGAAAAAGGTGGAGATCAAGCGCCACCAAAAGCTGATGCAAAATCTTAAATCAAAAATAAAAAGAATTCTTAATTATTTTTTCGTTATTTTTTAATATTTATTTACTATGTTACTTAATATATATATTTTTTTTAGGAGTGTAGCTCAATTGGTAGAGCGCCGGTCTCCAAAACCGGAGGTTGCGGGTTCAAGTCCCTCCACTCCTGCCATTATTTAGAATGTTATGTTAAAAAAAATTAATGATTTTATAAATGAAACTAAATCAGAAGTTTCTAAGGTTACTTGGCCAAAAAAAAAAGAAACATTAATGACATCTTTAGCAATTCTTTTTATGGTGATTTTAGCTGCCTTATTTTTTCTATTTATTGATTGGATTTTTTCTACATTAATTAAATTTATTTTTTAAAAAAATGGTTGAAGATAAAAAAAATAATGATAATAAAGAAGAATTAAAAACATCTTCAGATCAAAATGATATGGATATACAAGAACAAAAAATAGATAAAAATAATGAATTTGATGAAAAAAAAGAAGTTTCTGACAATCAAATAAAAGAAGACCAAGCTGAGAAATTAGAAGAAAATCAAACTGAGAAATTAGAAGAAAATAAAACTGAAAAATTAGAAGAAAATCAAACTGAAAAATTAGAAGAAAATCAAACTGAAAAATTAGAAGATAACCAAGAAAATAAAGTTGATGATGAAAAAGATGATCCAAATGCCAAATGGTATGTTGTTGGCATCGCTTCAAGTTTTGAAGAAAAAGCAGTACAGACAATAAAGGATAATGCTAGAAAAGCATCTTTAAGCCATTTCTTTTTCGACTTTCAAATTCCAAAACAAGAGGTAGTAGAAATAAAAAGAGGAAAAAAAATTAATACTGAAAAAAATTTTTTTCCAGGTTATATGTTAATAAAAATGATAATGAATAATGATACATGGCAATTAGTTAAAAATTCAAATAAAGTTTCAGGATTTACTGGAAATGATCACAAACCAATTCCTTTACCTCAGAATGAAGCAATGAAAATGTTGAAAAAAGCTGATGATAGTATTGAGTATATTGCGCCTAAATATGTATATGAAGTTGGTCAACAAGTTAAAGTCATAGAAGGACCTTTTGCATCATTTAATGGAATGGTAGAGGAGGTTGATGAAGAAAGAGGTAGATTAAAAATATCTGTTTCTATCTTTGGAAGATCTACTCCAGTAGAATTAGAATATACACAAGTGGAAAAAATTTAATATTTTTATTTTATAAAGTTATGGCAAAAGAAATTGATGGTTATTTAAAATTACAAATTCCTGCGGGTCAGGCAAACCCAGCACCTCCTGTTGGCCCAGCAATTGGGCAAAGAGGTTTAAATATTATGGAATTTTGTAAAGCTTTTAATGCTAAAACTCAGAAAGAGAAACCAGGCATGCCTATACCTTGCGTTGTTACAGTGTATAAAGATAAAACTTTTCAGATAAAAGTTAAAAAACCACCAGCATCTCATTTTTTAAAAGAAGCAGCAAATTTAACAAAAGCAAGTAGGAATCCAGGAAGAGAAACAATATGCCAAATTCCTATGACAATAATAAAAGAAATAGCAGAAAAAAAAATGGATGATTTGAACGCTGATAATATTGATCAAGCTGCAAAAATTATTGCAGGCACAGCAAGATCAATGGGATATAAAGTAATAGATTCTGGTAAATTGTCAGTGGATGAAAAGATTAAAAAAGCTACTTTAATTAAACCAACTCCAACTGAAGAAAAATCAGAAGATAAAACTGCTTCCCCATCCGAAAATACAGAAAAAAAAGAAGATGAAAAAAAATAATTTTTTTTTAATAAATAAATGACATCATCTGAAAAAGGAGAAATAATTAGACCGTTTGGACCATCAATCGGAAAATTCAATATACCAAAAAGCATAATTAAAACATTAAATGATTATGTTGATAACATAATCATAGATAAAAAAAAAAGTGAAAAATTGAATAAAGGAAAATATCTTGCTGGTAATGTTACCCAAGAATTTAGATTAGAACAGGGAATAATGAAAAAAAGTGGTTGGGCTGAATTTTTAACTCAAAGTACTGGCTCGTGGATTTATAATAGTTGTGGAAAAAAAATTAGTAAATTAAGAATTTTAGACTCTTGGGTTGTTAGGCAATTTGAAAATGAATACAACCCTATTCATTGGCATGATGGTCATATTTCTGGAGCCGGATTTTTAAAAGTACCAAGTAATTTTGGAAAAACAGTGCAAGAAAAAAAAAATACTAATAAAAATGGCCAATTACAATTAATACATGGATCAAATATGTTTTTAGGTCCATCAACTTTAAGCATTATACCAAAAGTAGGAGAATTTTATTTTTTTCCAAATTATTTAATGCATACTGTTTATCCTTTTGTTAATACTAAGGAAGAAAGAAGATCTATTTCTTTTAATGCATTTATTGATGATGATATTTATAATGTGTATTCTGAAAAAATATAATTAGTATTGAAATATGTCTATAAAAAGAAGCAAAAGATACAAAGAAAATAAAGAAAATATTTCTAAAATTAAGACAGCATCTATAAATGATGCAATAAAAGCTTTTAAGGGCAATAAGACTGTAAAGTTTGACGAAACATTGGATATTTCTGTAATGTTAAATAAGGAAAAAAATAAAGGCGAAGGTTTATCAAGAGGCTTTGCGCAATTACCTAATGGAACTGGAAAAAAAATAAAAGTAGCAGTTTTTGCTATAGGAGAAAAAGCAAAAGAAGCAAAAGAAGCAGGTGCCGACATTGTTGGTAATGAAGATTTAATAAAAGAAATTAAAGATGGAAAAATTAATTTTGATGTTGCTGTTTCCACCCCTGAGATGATGAAAAATATTGCAGTTATAGGAGAAAAATTAGGACCATTGGGTATTATGCCTAATCCAAAAACTGGAACAGTAACAGATAATATAACTAAGACAATAAAGAATATTAAAGGTGGGCAAATTCAATTTAGATCAGAAAAAAATGCCATAGTACAGGCTGGTATAGGAAAAATAAGTTTTACTGAAGAAAATCTAATTTCAAATTTCAAAGAATTTATTGTCGCTGTTAACAAATCAAAGCCTGATACTATTAAAGGAAAATTCATAAATAAAGTTTATTTAAGCACATCAATGGGGCCAAGCATTAAGATAGAAAATATTAAATAATTTTCTTGATTAATGTTTTTTTTTTATTACTAATATTTAGAAGATTCAGAGATTGTAGGTGTTTTATTAAAAAACTTAATTTCCTACATGAGGATTAACATGAAAAAAGAGCAAAAAAAACAATTCGTAAAAGATTTTAAAGATATTTTAAATAATGTTGGGATATTAGTTGTAACACATTATTCTGGTCTAAAAACCACTCAAACAGATGAACTCAGATTAAAAATAAAAGAGGCTGGCGGAAAATTTTTAATAGTAAAAAACTCTCTAATGAAAATCATTTTAAAAGACAATAAAAATAAAGAATTTAAATCTTTATTTAATGGTCCAGTAGCACTTGCATATTCAGAAGACGAGGTATCAGCGGCCAAAGTTGCGGTTAATTTTTCAAAAGATAATGATAAATTATTAATACTTGGTGGTTTGTCCAATGACAAATTTTTAGAAAAACAAGATGTATTAGAAATTGCTTTATTGCCATCTCTTGATGAAATAAGAGCTAGGTTAGTTTCTTTAATTCAAACTCCAGCTAAAAATATTGCTTATGCCCTTAAATTTTCTGCAAACAAATTAGCAAGAGTCTTTAATGAATATTCAAAGTTAGATATACCTGAAGAAAAAACAGAAACAGAAGCAAAAACTGAAGAAAAAACAGAAACAGAAGCAAAAACTGAAGAAAAAACAGAAACAGAAGCAAAAACTGAAGAAAAAACAGAAACAGAAGCAAAAACAGATGACAAGCAAGAAAGTAAGGAGTCTTCAGATAATTAAAATTATTTAAAAATAATGTTGAAAAATATAAAAATATTGTTAATTTTATTGAGGTAAGCATATGTCTAGTGATACTCTAAATAAAATTGTTGAAGATTTATCTAAATTAACTGTTAAAGAAGCAGCGGAATTAAGCAAATTGCTTGAAGAAAAATGGGGCGTTGAAGCAAATGCACCAGTTGCAGCAGTTGCTGCTGCACCTGCAGCAGGCGGAGATGGTGCTGGTGAAGAAGATGCCGGCGGAGGTGTTGTTAGCATAGAACTAGTAGCTGCTGGTGATAAAAAAATTGATGTTATTAAAGAAGTTAGATCAATAACAGAACTTGGTTTAAAAGAAGCAAAAGATTTAGTAGAAAGCGCACCTAAACCTCTTAAAGAGGGTGTTAAAAAAGAAGAAGCCGAAGAGATTAAAAAAAAGTTAGAAGCTGTTGGAGCTAAAGTAGAATTAAAATAGTTTTTTACTGTTAAATAATAAGCTCCATATTAAAATATATATGGATACTAATTTATTAGCCCGAAAACGTTTCAGAAAAAGATTTGGAAACATCCCAGAAATTTTAGATATTCCAAACTTAATTGAAGTGCAAAAAAATTCATACGAAGAGTTTTTGCAAAGATTTGTAGAACCAAATAAAAGAGAAGATATTGGTTTGCAACAAGTTTTAAAAGAAATATTTCCAATAAATGATTATGCCGGCAAAGCAACTTTAGAATTTATTAAATATCATCTTGAAACACCTAAATATGATGTAGACGAATGTAAACAAAGAGGTTTTACATATGCCTCATCTCTTAAGGTAACACTAAGAATATTAAGATATGAAATAGATGAAGAAAATCCTGATGAAAGATCATTTAGAGATTCAGTTGACGATGAAGTTTATTTAGGCGACATACCTTTAATGACAGACAGAGGAACGTTTGTATTTAATGGAATTGAAAGAGTAGTAGTTTCACAAATGCACAGATCTCCTGGTGTTTTTTTTGATCATGATAATGGAAAAGGTCATCCATCAGGAAAGTTATTGTACTCAGCTAGAATTATACCTATGAGAGGGTCATGGATTGATTTTGAATTTGATGTTAAAGACATAATGTATGTTAGAATTGATAGAAAAAAAAAGATGTTAGCCAGCACTTTTTTTATGGCGTTAGAAAAGGAACAAGATAATAAAGAAAAAAAAGCAAAACCTCAAAGCAGAAGTCCTCAAGATATTCTTAATTATTTTTATTCTAGCATAGAACTTTCTGTTACAGAAAAAGGCTGGACGACTTCTTTTGATGAAACTTTTTTTAAAGGTAAAAGAATAACCTTTGATTTAGTTGATTCAAAAAATAAAACAGTTAAACAAAAATCCGGTTCAAAATTATCTTTAGAAGAAGCAAAAAAATTAAAACAGGAGGGATTAAATGAACTTTTTCTAAGTGATGAAACTATAATTGGAAAATATTTAGCTGAAGATATCATTAATGAAAAAACAGGAGAAATATTTTTTGAAGCTGGTGACGAAATAACTGAAAAAGATTTATCTAGTTTAAAAGAAAAAAATATAAAAATAATAAAGATTTTAGATATTGACCATGTAAATATTGGCGCTGCCCTAAGAAATACAGTACATACAGATTTAAATTTAAATAGAGAAGAATCTTTAATAGATATATACAAAAATTTAAGACCGGGAGAACCTCCAACTTTACAAGCTGCAGAAAATCTTTTTCAAAATTATTTTTTTAATGCTGAAAAATATGATTTATCAAAAGTTGGAAGATATAAATTAAATAGTAGATCAGAATTAAATATTAATGAAGACAGCAATATACTTACCCCTAATGATATATTAGAAATTGCAAAACATCTTTTATTCTTGAATGATACAAAAGGTAAAAAAGATGATATAGATCATCTAGGTAATAGAAGAGTAAGATCTGTCGGAGAACTAATAGAAAATCAGTATAGAATTGGATTGGTTAGAATGGAAAGAGCTATTAAAGAAAGAATGTCTTCAATTGATATTTTTACTGCAACGGCCCAAGACCTTATTAATTCAAAACCTGCAGTTTCAATACTTAGAGAATTTTTTGGGACTTCACAATTGTCACAATTTATGGATCAAACAAATCCATTATCAGAAATAACACACAAAAGAAGGGTTTCTTCTCTAGGACCTGGAGGATTAACGAGAGAAAGAGCAGGCTTTGAAGTTAGAGATGTTCATCCAACACACTATGGCAGAATATGTCCTGTTGAAACGCCTGAAGGGCCAAATATTGGATTAATTAATTCCTTAGCAACATATTCTAAAATAAATAACTATGGACTGATTGAGAGTCCTTATAGAAAAGTGGAAAACCAAAAAGTTACTGAAGAAATAGTTTTTTTAGCCGCTGATGAAGAACAAAAATTTACAATTGCTCAAGCTAATACGAGAATTGATGAAAATGGTAAAATAGTTGATCAACTAGTAAGTGCGAGACAAGGAGGGGAATTTTTAATTGCAAATCCATCAAAGATTGATTTTATGGATGTTTCTCCAAAACAGTTAGTTTCTGTAGCTAGTGCTTTAATACCATTTCTAGAAAATGACGACGCTAATAGAGCTTTGATGGGTTCTAATATGATGAGACAAGCTGTTCCATTATTAAGACCTGATGCGCCTTTTGTTGGAACAGGAATGGAAGAATCTGTTGGTAAAGATTCAGGAGTAACTGTTGTCGCAAAAAGAGGAGGAAATGTTAATAGTGTAGATTCCGGTAGAATAGTTGTAAGCGCTACCAATCCATCACAAAACCAATCTGGTGTTGATATATATAATTTAAAAAAATTTCAGAGATCAAACCAAAGCACATGTATTAATCAAGTTCCATTAGTTAAGAAAGGTGATTTAATTAAAGCTGGGGAAATTATAGCAGATGGTCCTGCTACTTCTAAAGGAGAACTTGCTTTGGGTAAGAATATTTTAGTAGCTTTCATGCCTTGGCAAGGTTACAACTTTGAAGACGCAATAATTATGTCAGAGCAAGTAGTAAGAGGAGATAAGTTTACCTCTGTTCATATTGAAGAACATGAAATAATGGCTAGAGATACAAAGCTGGGGCAAGAAGAAATAACAAGAGATATTCCAAATGTTGGCGATGAAGCATTAAAAAATCTTGATGAAGCAGGCATTATATATATAGGAGCAGAAGTAAAAGCAGGAGATATTCTTGTAGGAAAAATTACTCCAAAAGCGCATTCAACTGTTTCCCCTGAAGAAAAACTTTTAAGATCCATTTTTGGTGAAAAATCAACTGATGTTAGTGACACATCTTTAAGAGTTCCTCCTGGAGAATCTGGAACAGTTGTTGAGGTAAGAGTTTTTAATAGAAGAGGAGTTGAGAAAGACGAAAGATCACTAGCAATTGAAAGATCAGAAATAGAAATACTTGCTAAAGATAGAGACGATGAGAGAACGATTTTAGAGGAATCATTTTCACAGATTTTGGAAAAACAATTAGTTGATAATATGATACTAAAAGGTGTTAAAAATTTAAAAAAAAATCAAAAAATTACATCTAATGATATTAAAGATTTACCAGTAAAAGATCTAAGAAAAATTATTTTAAAGGATAAAAAACAACAAGATGTTATCCAAAATTTAAATAAAAATTTTGATAATGATTTAAAAGATTTAGAAAATAGATTTCAAGAAAAAGTTGAAAAATTACAATTAGGAGATGAACTTCCACCAGGTGTTATGAGAAAAGCGGTTGTTTATGTGGCAGTTAAGAGAAAATTACAGGCTGGTGATAAAATGGCAGGACGCCATGGTAATAAAGGCTGTATTTCTAAAATTGTTCCAGTAGAAGACATGCCGCATTTAGAAGATGGCAGACCAATAGATATTTTGTTAAATCCTTTAGGAGTGCCGTCCAGAATGAATGTTGGCCAAATACTTGAAACACATTTAGGCTGGGCTTGTGCTGGTTTAGGCAAAAAGATTAGTGGATTAATTAATGCTTATCTAAAAAATAATGAAAAAAAAGAACTAGAAGAAAATTTAGCTAATTTATATGAAGCAAAAAATGTTGAAAAAATTATTAATAATAAAAAAGAATTAATAGATTACCAAGCGGAGATAAAGAATGGAATATCTATATCCACCCCGGTTTTTGATGGCGCAAAAGAAAGTGACATAAATAATTTTTTTGAGAAATCAAATTTAAGTACATCTGGACAAGTAAAACTACAAGATGGAAGAACAGGAGAACACTTTGATAGAGAAATAACTGTTGGATATATATATATGTTAAAATTACATCATTTAGCTGATGAAAAACTACACGCAAGATCTATTGGTCCTTATAGTCTTGTTACTCAACAACCTTTAGGTGGAAAAGCGCAATTTGGCGGTCAAAGAGTAGGCGAAATGGAAGTTTGGGCGTTGGAAGCTTACGGGGCGTCTTATTGTTTGCAAGAAATGTTGACTGTAAAATCTGACGATGTTGCTGGAAGAACAAAAGTTTACGAAGCTATTGTAAGAGGTCAAAGTGATTTTCAGTCTGGAATACCAGAATCTTTTAATGTTTTAGTCAAAGAACTAAGATCTTTGGCTTTAGATGTACAATTAAAAAATGCAGAGGTTTAAATTGTTATGAGTTTATTTAAAAAAAGTTTTGAAACTTCTAAAAGGTCTTCAGCAGAAGTAACTGAATTCGACAGTATTGGTATTTCTATTTCAAGTCCAGATAAAATTAGATCTTGGTCATTTGGAGAGATTAGAAAACCAGAAACAATAAATTATAGAACTTTTAAACCTGAAAAAGACGGGCTTTTTTGTGGAAGAGTTTTTGGTCCAACAAAAGATTACGAATGTATTTGTGGAAAATACAAAGGGATGAAATACAAAGGTATAATTTGTGAAAAATGTGGTACCGAAGTTACTTTATCAAAAGTAAGAAGAGAAAGAATGGCCCATATTGAACTTGCGTCTCCGGTTGCACATATTTGGTTTTTCAAATCACTCCCAAGTAGAATAGGAACTTTGTTAGATATAACACTGAAATCTTTAGAAAAGATTTTGTATTTTGAGGAATATATCGTCATTGAACCTGGTTTAACAGATATAAAAAAGAATGAGTTAATAACTGAAGAAAAGTACCAAGAATTAATAGAAAAATACGGAGAAGGTAAATTTGAAGTTGGTATTGGAGCTGAAATTATAAAAAAAATGTTAAGTAATTTAAAAATTGATAAAGAGATGAAAGAAGTTCAGGTTAATATTGAATCAACAAAATCTGATATAACAAAATTAAAGCTTCTAAAAAGATTGCAATTATTAAATGCTTTCCATAAGTCAAAAGTAAAAGCTGACTGGATGATTTTAGAGGTGCTTCCAGTAATTCCACCTGATCTTAGGCCACTAGTTCCCTTAGATGGTGGACGCTTTGCTACCTCAGATTTAAATGACTTGTATAGAAGAGTTTTAAATAGAAATAACAGATTAAGAAGACTAATTGAATTAAATGCACCTGATATAATAATAAAAAATGAAAAAAGAATGTTACAAGAAGCTGTAGACGCGCTTTTTGATAATGGAAGAAGAGGAAGGGCTATTTTAGGATCAAATAAAAGACCTCTAAAATCTTTATCTGAAATGTTGAAAGGAAAGCAAGGTAGATTTAGACAAAATTTACTTGGAAAAAGAGTCGATTATTCAGGAAGATCAGTTATTGTGCCAGGGCCTCATTTATTATTACATCAGTGCGGAATACCAAAAAAAATGGCCATAGAACTTTTTAAACCATTTATTTATTCTAAACTAGAGCAGTATGGTTTATCTAATACAATAAAAACAGCTAAAAAATTAGTAGAAAAAGAAAGACCTGAAGTTTGGGATGTTTTAGAAGAAGTTATTAAAGAGCATCCAGTTTTGCTAAATCGTGCACCAACTCTACATAGATTAGGAATTCAAGCTTTTGAACCCATGCTAATTGAAGGTAAGGCAATTCAATTACATCCACTTGTTTGTACAGCATTTAATGCGGACTTTGATGGTGACCAAATGGCTGTGCATGTACCGCTTTCTCTAGAAGCTCAATTAGAAGCTCGCGTACTAATTATGTCAACAAATAATATTTTAAGTCCTTCTAGTGGCAAGCCTATAATTGTGCCAACACAAGATATGGTTCTAGGGATTTACTATTTAAGTTTAATGTTTGAAAATGATATTGGTACAGGGATGGCTTTTGTCGATGTAGCTGAAGTAGAACACGCTTTATTAGCTAAAAAAATTACATTACATTCAAAAATAAAATGTAGGTATAAATTTATTAACGATGATAAAAAAGAAGAAACATCAGTAGCTGAAACAACCGCAGGGAGAATGTTGATTTATGAAATTTTACCAAAGCATGAAAAAATAAAACTATCATTAATAAATAAAATTTTAACAAAAAAAGAAGTTAGTAATGTTATAGACACTATTTACAGACATTGCGGTCAAACTGAAACTGTAAAATTTTGTGACAAAATTATGGTTTTAGGTTTTGAACATGCATGCAGAGCAGGAATTTCTTTTGGAAAAGATGATCTAATTATACCAAAAGAAAAGGAACAATTTGTCGGCGAAGCTGAAAAAGATATTAAAAACTATGATCAACAATATTTAAACGGAATTATTACAAAAAAAGAAAAATACAACAAAACCATTGATACTTGGTCGCAATGCACGGACTCTGTTGCAACAGCTATGACGGATGAAATTGAAAAAACAAGGAACACAAATAAAATTAATTCAGTTTTTATGATGTCAGACTCTGGTGCTAGAGGATCAGCCGCGCAATTGAAACAATTGTCTGGTATGAGAGGTTTGATGGCAAAGCCAACAGGTGAAATTATTGAAACACCAATTACATCAAACTTTAAAGAAGGATTAACAGTGCTTGAGTACTTTAATTCTACTCACGGAGCAAGAAAAGGTCTGGCTGATACAGCTTTAAAAACTGCTAATTCAGGATATTTAACAAGAAGATTGGTGGATTCATCTCAAGATGTTGTTGTTGTGGAAGAAGACTGCAAAACAGAACTCAACATAGAAGTTTCTGCTGTAATTAGAAACGGTTCAATTATTGCATCTTTAGGAGAAAGAATTCTTGGGAGAACAATAGCTGAAGATTTATTTTCAGTTGAAAAAAATAGTAAAAAAAAGATTTTATCTAAAGGAGATCTTTTGGATGAAAAATCTTTAAAACTAATTCATGAAGCAAATATAGAAACGGTTAAAGTAAGGTCCCCATTATTCTGTGAAACAATAGATGGTATTTGCCAAAAATGTTATGGAAGAGATCTGGCTAGAGGAATAGTAGTTAACATGGGAGAAGCTGTAGGTATACAAGCAGCGCAATCTATAGGGGAACCAGGAACACAGTTAACTATGAGAACTTTTCATATAGGTGGTGCAGCTACCCAAGCTACAGTACAATCAAATATTGTTTCTAATTACAATGCAAAAATTAAATTGGTAAATAACGTTACTGTTAAAAATAGTGAAGGGCAATTAATAGTAATGAGTAGAAATTGTAAGGTAAACTTTCTTGATGCAAAAACAAATAAAGAAAAATCTTCTAATTTTATCCCATACGGCGCTAAGCTATTTATCGCGGATGGGAAAAGTGTAAAACCAGAAGATGTTGTTGCTACATGGGATCCATATACCATACCTATAATTTCAGAAAAAAATGGAATTGTAGATTACGAAGATATTCTTGATGGTTTTTCATCAAGAGAAACCGTAGACGCATCTACAGGAATTTCTCATAGGTCTATAATTGATTGGAAACTGAATCCAAAGAGTAAAGACTTAAAACCACAAATTAAATTAATTGATAATAAAGGAAATACTGTAAAAACAACAAAAAATAAAGAAGCTAGATATTATTTGCCTATAGAGGCTGTTTTGAGCGTACCAAACGGAACAACTATTTCTGCTGGAACAGTAATAGCAAGAATTCCAAGAGAAACATCAAAATCTAAAGATATTACCGGTGGACTTCCAAGGGTAGCGGATTTATTTGAAGCAAGAAAACCAAAAGATCATGGAATACTTAATGCTTTTGATGGAACTGTTAAATGGGGAAAAGACTATAAAGCAAAAAGAGCAATTGTTGTCGAACCAATTGATAAAAAGAAGGAAGAAAAAATATATTTTGTCCCTAAGGGAAGACATGTGAATGTTAATGAAGGAGATGTAATAAATAAAGGAGATTTGATTGTAGATGGGCAACCGACTCCTCATGATATTTTAGAAGTTTTGGGGAATGTTGCTTTTGCAAATTTTATGATTAATGAAATACAAGATGTTTATAGATTGCAGGGAGTACAGCTTAATGATAAACACATTGAAGTAATATTAAGACAAATGCTTAAAAATGTAAGCATTACCGAGTCTGGAGACTCAACTTTTTTACCAGGCGAAACTGTTTTTAGAGATGTATTTGAAGAAACAAATAAAAAATTAAAAAAAGATGGTAAAAAGATAGCAAAAGGAAAAATCATGCTTCAAGGAATAACTAAAGCATCGCTCCAAACAAAATCTTTTATTTCAGCAGCTTCATTTCAAGAAACTACTAGAGTTTTAACTGATGCATCGGTAAAAAATAAAATTGATAGATTGAAAGGTCTTAAAGAAAACGTTATTGTTGGTAGGCTAATACCTGCAGGAACAGGAAATAAAGTAAAACAATACAAAAAGACTGCTGTTGAAAAAGATAAGGAAATTCTTGCTATAGTAGAGAAAAAGTCATTAAAAAAGCCTAAAATTACTGAAAAAAAAGCTAATTAAAATTAATTAATTATTGTTTTTTTTTAGTTGATTACATAAGTTAAATACATATTATCTCCACACAGGATTTATTAATTATTAATTTTTAAAAAAATGCCGACTATAAGTCAATTAGTTAGAAAAGGGAGAAAAAAGATAATGTCTAGGAATAAAGTTCCAGCATTAAAAAGATCTCCACAAAAAAAAGGTGTTTGTACAAGAGTTTATACAACCACTCCCAAAAAACCTAATTCAGCATTAAGAAAAGTAGCTAGAGTAAAATTAAGCAACGGATTTGAAGTTACCAGCTATATTCCTGGTGAAGGTCATAATTTACAAGAGCATTCAGTTGTTATGATTAGAGGTGGAAGAGTCAAGGATTTACCTGGTGTCAGATATCATATTTTAAGAGGCAATGCTGATACCGAAGGTGTTGGAGATAGAAAGCAAAGAAGATCTCTTTATGGTACAAAAAAGCCAAAATAATTTAAATAAATATTATGTCTAGAAGAAAGAAAATAAATAAAAGAGATTTAGAATTAGACCCAAAGTATAAAGACTCAACTATCTCAAAGTTTGTTAACATAATAATGCTTGATGGAAAAAAGACTAAAGCAGAAAAGATTTTATACACTATTTTAAATAAAATTTCGCAAGAAAAAAAAACTGATGCTATAAAATTTTTCCATGATGTGCTGAATAATGTAAAACCAAGAGTAGAGGTTAGATCTAGAAGAGTCGGCGGTGCAACATATCAAGTTCCAATGGAAGTTAAGGTGGATAGATCTCAAGCTTTGGCAATAAGATGGATAATAGACGCAGCAAGAAAAAGAGGTGGAAAAAACATGGAAATGAAATTATATCAAGAATTCTTAGATGCTCATCAAAATAAAGGGGGAGCTGTTAAAAAAAGAGAGGACACTCATAAAATGGCGGATGCCAATAAAGCTTTTGCTCATTTTAGATGGTAATAATTTAACTTATGGCTAGAACAACAGAAATAAATAAATATAGAAACATTGGTATATGTGCTCATATCGACGCTGGTAAAACTACAACCACGGAAAGAATTTTATATTATACTGGAAAGTCACATAAAATTGGAGAAGTCCATGATGGTAACGCAACCATGGATTGGATGGAACAAGAACAGGAAAGAGGTATAACAATTACTTCGGCAGCAACAACTTGTTATTGGAATGATCATAGAATTAATATTATCGACACACCTGGACATGTAGATTTTACTATTGAAGTTGAAAGATCACTTAAAGTTTTAGATGGTGCAGTTTGTTGTTTTGATGGAGTTGCAGGTGTAGAACCGCAATCAGAAACAGTCTGGCGACAAGCTGATAGATATAAAGTACCAAGGCTTTGCTTCGTAAATAAAATGGATCGTATGGGCGCAGATTTTGATAAATGTGTTGAAATGTTTAAAGATAGACTAAATGTAAAACCAGCTGTAACACAATTACCAATAGGTTCAGAGGAAAATTTTAAAGGAGTTATAGACTTAGTTAAAAATAAGGCTATTACTTGGAAAGAAGAAAAGCTTGGAGCAGAGTTTGAAATAGTTGATATACCTGAAGAATTTAAAGAAAAATCTGAAAAAGCCCGTAACGAATTAATTGAATTAGTTGTAGAACAAGACAATGAAATTATGGAAAAATATTTAAATGGAGATATTCCTACGGAAGATGAAATAAAAAAATGCATAAGAAAAGGAACAGTAGCTTTTAGTTTCGTTCCAGTATTATGCGGTAGTGCATTTAAAAATAAAGGAGTACAACCATTGCTTGATGCAGTTGTGGATTATTTACCAGCTCCTAACGAAGTATTACCAGCTAAAGGAGTTGATCCAAAAGATGAAAAGGAAGAGATTTCAAGACAATCTAATGACGATGAACCATTTTCTGCTATTGCATTTAAAATTGCCACTGATGAATTTGTTGGAACTTTGACATTTTGTCGTATATATTCTGGAAAAATTAATCAAGGCGATAACATATTACTGTCAGTTAAAGGAAAGACACAAAGATTAGGAAGAATGTTATTAATGCACAGTAATAACAGAGAGGATATTAGTGAAGCATATGCTGGAGATATAGTTGCTATAACTGGTTTAAAAGGTGCAACAACAGGAGAGACTATCTGTGATCCAAATAATCCAATTGTTTTAGAAAAAATGGATTTTCCTGATCCTGTAATTGAAGTTGCGGTCGAACCAAAGACAAAAGGAGACCAAGACAAAATGGGAGAAGCACTTGTCAAGTTAGCTGCGGAAGATCCTTCTTTTAGAGTCACTCAGGATGAAGAAAGTGGACAAACTATTATTAAGGGAATGGGAGAGCTTCATTTAGATATTATTGTTGACAGAATGAAAAGAGAATTTAAAGTCGAAGCAAATGTTGGTGCGCCACAAGTTGCTTATAGAGAAACTATAAATCAAACCGGCGAAGTAGATCATACTTTAAAAAAACAATCTGGTGGTGCAGGTCAATATGCAAGAGTAAAAATTGTTTTTGAAAAAGGTGAATCAGGTAGCGGTTTTGTTTTTGAAGATACTATTAAAGGTGGAGCAATTCCAAAGGAATATATACCTGGTGTTGAGAAAGGTTTAACATTAGCTAATGAAACCGGCATTCTTGCAGGATATCCTGTCATTGATTATAAAGCTATACTAGTTGATGGCGACTTTCATGATGTTGATTCAAACGTAATGACATTTGAATTAGCAGCTAAAGGTGCATTTAGAGAAGGAATGGCAAAATCTAGCCCAGTATTATTAGAACCAGTAATGGATGTAGAGGTTGTTACGCCAGAAGAGTATATGGGAGATATAATTGGTGATTTAAATTCAAGAAGAGGACAGGTAGGAGCAATGGAAGATAGAAGTAATGCAAAAGTATTTAAAGCAAAGGTTCCACTAGCTAATATGTTTGGATATGTTAATAATTTACGTTCAATGAGTCAGGGAAGAGCACAATTTACAATGCAATTTGACCACTATGCAGAAGTTCCACAAAATGTTGCGGAAGAAATAAAATCTGGTAAGACTACTAGTGCTGAAGGAGATAAAAATGGCTAAACAAAATATAAGAATTAGACTAAAAGCATACGATCATAAATTACTTGATAAATCAACGGTAGAAATCGTTAATACAGCAAAAAAAACGGGTGCAAAAATAATAGGTCCTATACCACTACCAACAAAAAAAAATAAATATACAGTTTTAAGATCACCCCATGTAGATAAAAAATCAAGAGAGCAATTTGAAATGAGAACTCACAAACGTTTAATAGATATTGTTAACCCAACTCCACAAACAGTTGATGCTTTAATGAATCTTGATATATCATCAGGAGTAAATGTTGAGATAAAAACATAATAGGTAAAATATGAGAACTGGATTAATTGCAAAAAAATTAGGTATGACAAGGTTTTTTAGAGAAGATGGTACGAATGTACCTGTAACTTTATTAGGTATAGAAAAAAACTATGTTACAAGAATTAAAGATGATCCTTCAAAAAATTTAAAATATATACAAATAGCTTCTGGGGATATTAAAGTTAAAAAGATAAAAAAACCTATAAGAAATTATTTTTCAAAATTAAAAATAGAACCAAAAAGAAAAATTTTAGAATTTAAAACATCGAATGAACAAAACCTAAATGTTGGTGATCAAATAGAAGCAAATTTTTTTAAAGTTGGTCAGTATGTTGATGTTATTGGAAAATCAATTGGAAAAGGTTTTGCTGGACCTATGAAAAGACATAATTTTTCTGGCCTTAGAGCTTCACATGGGGTTTCCATATCTCATAGAAGCCACGGATCGACTGGACAATGTCAAGATCCAGGCAGAACGTTTAAAGGAAAAAAAATGGCAGGGCATATGGGTAATAATAAAGTAACAATGCATAATTTAGAAGTTGTTCAAATTATAGATGAAGATGGACTTATATTAATAAAAGGTGCAGTACCTGGATCAAAAGGTACATTGTTAATAATTAGAGATGCAATAAAACCAAAATCATTATTAGTAAAAGTTAAAAAAGAAGAAGTTGTTGAAACGCAATCAAAAAAAGATAAATCAGATGATAACAAACCTGAAGGTGAAGAAAAAAAAGCCGAAAACAAACCTAAAGAGGATAAAAAATAGAAATGAAACACGATATAATTAATTTAGATTCAAAAAAAGTTGGAACTATTGAATTAAATAAAAATATTTTTTCTTTACCTATAAGAAAAGATATTTTAAAAGATGTTGTTGATTGGCAATTAGCTAATAGAAGACAGGGAACACATAAAGTAAAACAACGATCTGAAATTATTGGTACTACTGCCAAAGCATTTAAGCAAAAAGGAACAGGGAGAGCAAGAAGGGGAAATCAAAAGACAAATATTTTAAGAGGTGGTGGAGTTACACATGGGCCAGTACTAAGAGAGCATAAAAAAAAATTACCAAAAAAAATAAGAAAATTAGGTCTAAAAACAGCTTTATCTTTTAAAGAAAAAGAAAAAAAAATAATAATTGTAGATAATTTTTCTATACAAAAAGTTTCTACGAAGGAAGTATCAAAAAAATTGGAAAAGTTAAAAATTAAATCAGCTTTAATTATAGACAGCAGTGCTAATAAAAATGATAAAAGTTTAAAAAAATCTATTTTAAATATTAACAATGTTATTGTTTTGCCTGTAGTTGGCATGAATGTTTATGACATTTTAAAATTTAATAATTTAATTATTTCTAAAGACGCTTTGGATGAGGTAGAAAAAAAACTAGTATGATTTTTAAAAAAAAGGAAGAAAAGAATAAAAATAAAAAAATTTCATTACATACATATGATGTAATAAAGAAGCCAGTAATTACAGAAAAAGGTACTTTGTTATCAAGTAATTCTCAAATAGTTTTTAATGTTGCTATCGATGCTAATAAAAAACATATTAAGAATGCTGTTGAAAAACTATTTGATGTTAATGTTAAAAAAATTAACATTATTGTCTCTAAAGGAAAAACAAAAAGATTTAAAGGAAAATTAGGAAAAAGGAAGGATTATAAAAAAGCTATAATTTCTTTAGAAAAAGGACAAAAGATTGATATAACAACTGGAATTTAAAAATAATGAAAAATTTTAGACCATATACATCAACTAGGAGACATTCAGTTTTAGCTGAAAAAAGCCATTTATGGAAAGGTTCCTCAGAAAAATCATTAACAAAAAAACATATATCTAAAGCAGGAAGAAATAACTCTGGAAGAATAACATCAAGGCACAGAGGAGGCGGTCATAAAAAAAAATATAGAATTATAGATTTCAAAAGAACAAAATTCGATACACCAGCAACAGTTGTTCGTATTGAATATGACCCAATTAGAACAGCTCACATAGCTTTAATTGAATATGAAGATAAAGATAAATCTTATATTTTAGCTGCAGAAAAGATGAAAGTAGGGGATAAAGTTCAATCAGGAGAAAAAGTAGATGTTAGAATTGGTAATTGTATGCCAATTAAAAATATACCAGTAGGTACTGTTATACATAATGTTGAAATTAAACCTGGAAAAGGCGGACAAATTGCTAGATCTGCTGGTTCATCAGTCAATTTGTTAGCTATCGATTCAGGGAAAGCAATAATTAAACTTAATTCAGGTGAGATCAAAAATGTAAATGAAAATTGCTTTGCTACCGTTGGTACTGTTTCTAATTTAGAAAACAAAAATATTAAAATAGGAAGCGCCGGAAGAAAAAGATGGTTAGGGTTTAGACCTAAAGTTAGAGGCGTAGCCATGAACCCTATAGATCATCCACATGGAGGTGGAGAAGGTAGAACATCTGGCGGAAGACACCCGTCTACTCCATGGGGTAAACCAACAAAAGGCTATAAAACTAGAAAAAATAAAAAAACAGATAGATCAATAGTAAGATCAAGGAGAAAAAAATAGATTATGACAAGATCAACTTGGAAAGGGCCATTTTATGAAGAATATCTGTTAAAAAAAGCAGATGATGTTCGTAAGTCAGGAAAAACAAATCAGGTTATAAAAATTTGGACACGAAGGTCAACAATTCTTCCTGAATTTGTTGGTTTAACGTTCGGTGTATATAATGGAAATAAGTTTATACCTGTAAGTGTTAATGAAAATATGGTTGGTCATAAATTTGGAGAATTTTCGCCTACTAGAACTTTTAATTCACATTCAGCAGTAAGTAAAACTGAAACAAAACCAAGTTCTGCCCCACCTCCAGGCGCTACTGGAGCAACACCAGATAAAGTAGCTTCAGAAAAAAAAGTTGAAGAGAAACCCGCTCCAGAAAAAAAAGAGGAAAAAAAATAAATGGTAAAAGAAAAAGTAAATATAGATAAAAAAGAAAATAAAGAAAACAAAACTATAAATAAAGATGTCCAAAAAAAAGATACAGATTTTGCTAAAGTTTATTTAAAGTCGGTAAGAATAAGTCCAAAAAAATTAAATATTATTATTTCTCCTATTAGAGGGTTAAATGTAGAAAAAGCTTTAAATTATTTATCTTTTTCACAAAAACGTATATCTATACAAATAAAAAAAGCTATTCAATCTGGAATAGCAAATGCTGAAAATAATCACCAATTAGATGTTGACAAGTTGTACATTCACGAAGCTTCTGTTGGAAGAGGAATTGTAATGAAAAGATTTAGACCAAGAGCAAAAGGCAGAGGTGTAAAGATTTTAAAACCCTTTAGTAATTTAACAATAAAATTAAAAGAACAAATCGAAAAGAAAATTATTAAAGAAAAGAATAACAATGAAAAAGTTAATGAGGCAAGCACATAATGGGGCAAAAAGTTAATCCTACAGGTTTAAGATTAGGAATAAACAGAACATGGGATTCTAGATGGTATTCTGATGAAAAATACAGTGAATTTTTAGAAAATGATTTAAAAATTAGAGACTATATAGATAAAGAGTTAAAAAAAGCCGGCATATCTAAAGTTGTAATAGAAAGATCATCAAAAAAGATAATTATTGCTATACATGCTTCAAGACCAGGAATTATTATAGGAAAAAAAGGATCTGATATAGAAAAATTAAAAAAAACATTATCTAAAATAAGTGGTTCAGAGATAAATTTAAATATTGTCGAAACAAAAAAACCTGAATTAGATGCTAAAGTTGTTGCTGATAATATAGCTATGCAAATAGAAAATAGAGCTGCTACAAAAAGAGTTATGAAAAGAGCTGTCCAGTCTGCATTGAAACTTGGTGCGAAAGGTATAAGAGTTTGTGTAGGAGGAAGAATTGGTGGAGCTGAAATTGCTAGAGTAGAATGGTTTAAAGAAGGAAGAGTTCCCCTACATACTTTACGTGCAAAGATTGATTACGCAGTAGCAACTGCTAAAACAACCTACGGAACATGCGGGGTTAAAGTCTGGTTATATAAAGGGGAGAAAATTTCCAATGCTAATGATATTAATTCAAATAATAAAAATAATTTAAAAGAAAAATAAAATGTTATTACCACAAAAAACAAAATATAGAAAGCAACATAAAGGAAGAATTCACGGGAAACCTTTGGCAGGGTCTAAATTAAACTTTGGTAGTTATGGTTTAAAAGCAAAAACTCCAGGTAGAATTACTGCTAGACAAATAGAGGCAGCAAGAAGAGCTATTACTAGAGAAATGCAAAGAGAAGGCAGAGTATGGATAAGAATTTTTCCAGATGTCCCAGTAAGTAAAAAACCAGCAGAAGTAAGAATGGGAAAAGGTAAAGGAAGTGTTGAATATTGGGTCTGTAGAATACATCCAGGTAGAATAATCTTTGAAGTTGATGGCGTTAATGACATTATTGCTAAAAAAGCATTGATGTTAGGTGCAGCTAAGTTACCAATTAAGTCTTTTTTTGTTAAAAGAATGGGTTCTTAAATGAAGTATAGTGAAATTAAAAAAAAAACTAATGATGAAATAGATGATCTTTTGAAAAATCTTAAAAAAGAGAACTATAATTTAAGATTTCAAAAAAAAAATGGTCAGTTAGAAAAAACTGGAAGAATAAGACAAGTTAAAAAAGATATAGCTAGATTAAAAACAAAAATTAATGAGGAAATTTTAGAAAAAGAAAATGCCAAAAAGAATACTTAAAGGAAAAGTAATAAAAAATAAAAATGATAAAACTATCATTGTTGATGTTGAATCAACTTATATGCATAAAAAATATAAAAAATTTTTAAAAAAAAATAAGAAGTTTGCAGTTCATGATGAAGAAAATATTGGAAAAATTGGAGATATTGTAAAAATTATTGAAAGTAAACCTATTTCAAAAACAAAAAGATTTATTATATTTGATGAAAAAAAAAAATTAAAGGCAAGTAAATGATAATAACAGAAACAAAATTAAATGTTGCCGATAACTCTGGTGCTAAATTAGTCCAATGTATTAAAGTTTTAGGTGGATCAAAAAGAAGAAGTGCAAATATAGGTGATGTAATAGTTGTTTCTGTAAAAGAAGCAATTCCAAATGGAAAGGTTAAAATTGGGGAAGTATCTCGAGCTGTAGTTGTAAGAACAAAAAAAGGAGTTAACAGAAATGATGGCTCTACTATTAGATTTGATAAAAACTCAGCTGTTTTATTGACTAAGGAAGGCGAACCAGTTGGTACAAGAATTTTTGGTCCAGTAACAAGAGAATTAAGATCAAAAAGATTTACTAAAATAATTTCTCTAGCACCAGAAGTATTATAAATATGGTAATAAAAATTAAATTAAAAAAAGGAGACAATGTGTTGGTATTATCTGGTAAAGATAAAGGAAAATCAGGTTCAATAGTGTCTATTTTTCCAAGAATAAATAAAGCAATTGTTAAAGGAGTTAATATAGTTAAAAAACATCAAAAACCATCTAAGCAAAGTGGTGGAGGTATTGTAGAAAAAGAATTACCATTAAATATTTCAAATTTAGCTTTTTTGTCTTTAAAAGATGGAAAAAAAACTAAAATTGGTTATAAATTTGAAAATAAAAAAAAAATTAGATTTGAAAAAAGAACAGGGGAGATAATAAAAAATGGCTAGATTATTTGATGAATATAAAAAGAACATAAAACCAAATTTAATGAAGGAATTAGGTTTAAAAAATATTTTTTCTGTACCAGAAATAGAAAAAGTTGTTATAAATATGGGTTTGGGACTAGAAGCAAATGATAAAAAAAAATTGGATGCAGCTATAGAAGATTTAAAAAAAATTTCAGGCCAAATGCCCATTATAACAAAGTCAAAAAAAGCTATAGCTAATTTTAAAACGAAAAAAGATATGCCAATTGGTTGCAAGGTAACTTTAAGAAGAAAAGTAATGTACGAATTTATTGACAGATTGATTAATATTGCATTACCTAGATCCAAGGATTTTGGTGGACTATCTCCAAAAAACTTTGATGGTTTAGGAAATTATACATTTGGAGTTAAAGAACATATTATTTTTCCAGAGATTGATTACGATAAAATAGATAAGGTAAAAGGTATGGATATAACTATAGTAACTTCAACAAGCAAGAACAATGAGGCAAAGAGTTTATTAAAAGCATTTAATTTTCCAATTAATAATTAAAAATATGACAAGACTTAGTTTAATACAAAGAAATTTAAAAAGAGAAAGATTGGTTAATAAATATAGCAAGAAAAGAATGGCTTTAAAAAAAATAATTAAAAATAAGAAAACAAGTCCGGAGCAAAGAATTGATGCTATTAATAAGCTATCTAAGTTACCAAAAAACAGCATGCCTTGTAGATTAAGAAATAGATGTGTTTTAACAGGAAGACCAAGGGGAATATATAAAAAGTTTAGATTATCAAGAATAGCTTTTAGGGAGTTGGCTAGTGAGGGCAAGTTGCCTGGCATAACAAAATCTAGCTGGTAATAACATGACAGTTTCAGACACTATATCAGATATGTTAACTACAATAAGAAATGGACTTATATTATCAAAAGATTATGTTTATACTCCATCTTCAAAACTCAAATTAAATATATTAAAAATAATGCAAGAAGAAGGTTTTATTAAGACTTTTAAAGAAGAAGATGTGAGAAAAGGAATTAAAAAGATAAAAATTAATTTATCTTATGTTAACGGAGAACCTTCAATAAAACTTATTTCTAGAGTTTCTAAGCCAGGGCGAAGAGTTTATTCCAAGCTTAAAAATCTTCCTTCATATTTTAAAGGATATGGTATAACAATTGTGTCAACATCTAAAGGAATAATGACTGACAAAAAAGCTAGAACCTCAAATTTAAGTGGTGAAATTTTATGTCAAATATTTTAAATTTTTAATTATTTTTTATGTCTAGAACAGGAAATATACCAATAGAAATACCGGAAGGAGTGGATGTATCGCTAAATGAAAGAAATGTTATTGTTAAAGATAAATCTGGGGAAAAGAAATTTAAATTTTCTCAGAAACTTGAAGTTACTATTGAAAACAAACAAATACTGATAAAACCAAAGATAGTTAATAAAAAAACTAAAATGATTTGGGGAACAACAAGAAGCATATTAAATAGTATTATTTTAGGATGTATTAATGATTTTAAAAAAACTTTAAAACTTGTAGGGACTGGCTATAGAGCACAATTACAGGGAAAGATTTTAAAAATTAGCGCTGGTTATAGCCATGACATAGATTATCAAATACCAGAGGGTATTAATATTAAATGTCAAGATGCTAACACTATAGAAGTTTCTGGTTCGAACAAAACATTAGTTGGCCAGGTTGCAGCGAATATAAGATCTTATAGAAAACCTGAGCCATATAAAGGTAAAGGAATTAAGTATGAAGATGAATATATTTTTAGAAAAGAAGGAAAGAAAAAATAATAAATGAATACAAAAAACAAAGATAAAAAAAAATTAAAAGAAAGAAGAACAAGAGAAAAAATAAAAAAAATTTCTTATGGTCGATATAGATTATCAGTCTATAGATCATCTAATAATATTTATGCTCAAATAATAGATGATTCAAAAGGTTTAACTTTAGTTTCATTGTCAACTATAGATAAAAAAATAAAATCTAAGTTAAAATCTACTGGAAATAAAGATGCAGCAAGTGAAATTGGAAAAAATTTAGCAGAAATTGCAAAGGAAAAAGGTATAAAAAAAGTGGTTTTTGACAGAGGAAGATATCTTTATCATGGAAGAATAAAAGCTTTAGCAGATGGTGCAAGAGAAGGAGGTTTAGAATTCTAAAATGGAAGTTAATTTTAAAAGAAATCAAAAAACTAACAGCGATAATTTAATTGAAAAAGTAGTATATGTAAATAGAGTTTCAAAAGTAGTTAAAGGTGGAAGAAGATTTGGTACAGCAGCTTTAGTTGTAGTTGGTAATGGAAAAGGTAAAGCTGGATATGGAAATGGTAAAGCAAAAGAATTCCCTGAGTCTATAAAAAAAGCTACAGATAAAGCAAAAAATAGTATGAAATATTTTCCTTTAAAAAAAAATAGAACTTTCTTTTATGATGTTCAGGGCACACATGGTTCAGGAAAAGTTTTACTTAGGGCCGCACCACCAGGAACAGGTATTATCGCAGGAGGTCCAATTCGATCTGTTTTTGAAGCGCTTGGCGTCCAAGATGTTGTTGCTAAATCTATTGGAACAACAAACCCACATAATATGGTTAGAGCTACTTTCGATGCATTAAGCCAACTAGATGACATAAAAAAGATTGCAGAAAGAAGAGGAAAAAAAGTAACAGATTTATATTTTAAAAAGAAAATAGATGAAAAACAAAATAAAAAGTAGTAAGAGTATTAAAATAACTCAGATTAAAAGTACTATTGGAAAAAATAGTATTCAAAAAAAACATTTACTTTCACTAGGATTAAAAAAAATTGGATCAACAAAAGAAATTGTTATGACAAAACCTATTGAAGGACTTGTTAATAAAATTAAACATTTAATTTTAATAGAAAAAGGATGATTTCATGCTTAATAATTTAATTAATATAAAAAAAAAAAAAATATCAAAAAAAAGGTTAGGTAGAGGTATTGGTTCAGGTAAAGGAAAGACTTCAGGTAGAGGTCACAAGGGACAAAAATCTAGGTCAGGAGTTTCAATAAAAGGTTTTGAAGGCGGTCAAATGCCTTTATATAGAAGATTACCAAAAAGAGGATTTACAAGTATTTTTAGAAAAAATTTTAATGCTTTTAATTTAATTCAAATACAAAGCTTAATTGATAAAAAAAAAATTAGTTCTAAGGATGAAATTTCAACTGATTTTTTATTAAAAAAAAGAATTATAAAAAAAAAATTAAATGGAATAAAAATTTTGGGTAAAGGTGAAATTAAAACTAAGCTTATTATAAACGCAGAAAAAGCAAGTAAAAATGCTATAAAAAAAATTGAAAAATCTGGAGGCACGATAAACCTAATTAAACAAACTAAGAAAAAAAATAATAAAGATATTATTGATGATAAAAAAAAAGATATAAAAGATAAAAATAAAATTAAAGAATAATGTCTTCTTCAGAAATTAATCCAGAAGCAAACATAGGTGCTTTCAGTAAAGCGAAAGATTTACAAAAAAAAATTTTATTTGTTTTATTCTGTTTAATTGTTTATAGACTTGGAACTTTTATACCTATACCAGGTATAAATTCAGAAATTTTTAAGGAAATTTTTGCCCAAAATGCTGGAGGTTTATTGGGAATGTTTGACATGTTTGTAGGTGGTGCAGTGCAAAGAATGAGTATTTTTGCCCTAGGTGTCATGCCTTACATTTCCGCATCAATTATAATGTCTTTATTGACACATGTTAATCCATCATTATCTCAGTTAAAAAAAGATGGTGGTGAAATGGGTAGACAAAAAATAAACCAATATACAAGATATGGAACAGTTTTATTAGCAACATTTCAAGGCTATGGATTGTCAGTAGGTTTAGAAAATATGGGTGGAGTTGGAGGTTCTGCAGTTATTGATCCTGGCTTGTTTTTTAGACTAAGTACAGTAATTACTATTATAGGCGGTACCGTGTTTTTACTTTGGTTAGGAGAACAAATAACACAGCGAGGAATTGGTAACGGTATATCTTTAATAATATTTGCTGGGATAGTTGCGAATCTTCCATCTGCAATAGCCGGGACTTTTGAATTAGTTAGAACTGGCGCGCTTTCTCCTTTTTTTATAATAGCATTAATATTTTTTGTATTTTTAGTATTTATATTTATAGTTTTTATGGAAAGAGCACAAAGGAGAATTTTTGTGCAGTACCCTAAAAGACAAATTGGAAATAAAATGTACGGTGGAGAAGGTAGCCACATGCCATTAAAATTAAATATGTCTGGTGTTATACCTGCGATTTTTGCTTCATCAGTTCTTCTTTTACCTTTGACTTTAAGTGGATTAACAGGTGGTCGCGGCCCAGGCTTCATTAATTTTTTAAGTACCTATCTTGCCCATGGTAAACCATTGTATTTAATTTTATATTTATCATTAATAATTTTTTTCTGTTTTTTTTACACATCAATTGTTTTTAATCCTAAAGAAACTGCTGATAATCTAAAAAAGAATGGAGGATTTGTTCCTGGAATAAGACCAGGAGATAATACTGCTGAATATTTTGATTATGTTCTTACTCGCCTAACCCTTGTTGGAGCTATTTACCTCGGCTTAGTTTGTATTATACCAGAATTATTAATATCTAAATTTTCTGTACCATTTTATTTTGGTGGAACAAGTCTTCTTATAGTTGTTGTTGTTATGATGGATACAATTGGTCAAATACAATCACATCTTTTTGCACATCAATATAAAGATTTATTGAATAAATCTGATTTTAAGGGTGGCTTGTAAAATGATAATAATTCTTTTGGGTCCTCCGGGAGCCGGAAAAGGTACGCAAGCAAAAATGATATGTAAAAAAAAAAAATTATTCCATTTTTCAACAGGAGAAATTTTAAGAAATGAAGTCGAAAAAAAAACTAAAATTGGAGAAAAAATAGATCAAATTATTAATGAAGGCAGACTTGTAAGCGATGATATTATTATAAGTATAGTTGAAAAAATTATATCTGAAGAATTTTCAAAAAATGATGGTATTTTATTTGACGGATTCCCAAGAAATTTAGATCAAGCAAATGCATTTGAAGAATTATTAAATAAAGTAGGTAAAAAAATTGATTGTGTACTACACATTACAATTGATAAAGACGAAGTTGTTGAAAGAATTAAAAAAAGAGGACTAGAAGAAAATAGAAAAGATGATAATTCAGAAATTTTGAAATCACGTATAGAAGTATATCTCAAAGAAACTAGCCCATTAATAAATTTATATAAAAAAAAGAATATTTTAGAAAAAATTGATGGTATGAAATCAATTGAAAATGTAAATAATGATATAAATAAAATTTTAAATTAGGAAAAAAAAATAAATATGTTAGTTTGTATTGACTTAAAATTATTAATTAGTATAATTCGTTTTATTTTTTAAGGTAATCAATTGGCTCGAATTTCAGGCGTAAATCTACCAACTAATAAGCGTGTTAAAGTTGCACTAAGATATATATATGGTATTGGCCAAACTACAGCTAACAAAATTTGCAAAGATGTTGGAATTGATGATGAAAAAAGAGTAAGTAAATTAACTGACGAAGAAGTTTTAAAAATAAGAGAGTACATAGAAGGCAAGTATAAAGTTGAAGGTGATTTAAGAAGCGATGTTTCTCTTAATATAAAAAGATTAACAGACTTAGGAACTTATAGAGGACTTAGACACAGAAAAAAACTTCCTGTAAGAGGACAAAGAACACATACCAATGCTAGAACTAGAAAAGGCAAAGGTGTTGCAATTGCAAACAAGAAGAAAGTGACAGCGTAAAAATATGGCTATAGAAGAAAAAGATAAAATTAAAACAAAAGATGAATCTTCGATTGATGAATCTAAAGATGATAAATCAAAATTAAAAACTAAAAAAAGATTTTTAAAAAAAAAGGTTAAAAAAAATGTCCCAAATGCAATTGCGCATGTTAATGCAACTTTTAATAACACAGTAATTAATATTACTGACGTTAACGGAAATACTTTATCGTGGTCTTCGTCTGGAGTTAAAGGTTTTAAAGGTTCAAGAAAATCCACTCCATATGCAGCTCAAACTGCTGCTGCTGATGCCGGAGAAAAAGCAAAAAACCATGGTGTTAAATCATTAGAAATTTTTATTAAAGGACCTGGGGCGGGTAGAGAGTCAGCGGTAAGAGCTCTCCAATCTGTTGGACTAACAATTACTTCTATAAAAGATGTTACTCCATTACCACATAATGGGTGCAGACCCCCTAAAAGAAGAAGAGTTTAATTTTATTTAAGAAAGGATAAAAAAAATGACTAAAAAAGAAGAAGAAAAAAAAGATTTAAAAAAAGCTGAGCCGTTTGCATTTAAAAACTGGACAGAATTAATAAAACCAACAAAAATCGATGTAAATAAAGAAGAAAAAACAAATGTTGGTTCAGTAGTAATAGAACCTCTTGAAAGAGGTTTTGGATTAACTATTGGAAATTCTTTGAGAAGAATTTTATTGTCATCTCTTCAAGGTGCAGCTGTTACCTCTGTGCAAATAGATGGAGTTCTTCACGAATTTACTTCAGTACCAGGAATGATTGAAGATGTTACCGAATTTATTTTAAATATTAAATCTCTAGCTTTGAAATTAAATAGTGATCAACCTAAAAAAATGATGCTCAAAGTAAATGGGCCAGGAGAAGTTAAAGCATCTCAGATAGAAGCATCAAGTGAAATAGAGATTATTAATAAAGACTTGATTTTATGTAATCTTAATAAATCCGCTAAACTTAATCTTGAATTTACTGTTCAAAACGGAAAGGGCTACGTTCCTGCCGAACATCAAAAGAAAGAAGATAAAGAAATTGGATTAATTTTAGTTGATTCAATTTTTTCACCAGTTAAGAAAGTATCTTATAAAATTGAAAATTCCAGAGTTGGCCAAGTAACAGATTTTGATAAACTTACTTTAAATGTTGAAACAAATGGCGCAATGGAACCAGAAGACGCAGTAGCAATGGCAGCAAGAATACTACAAGAACAATTACAGTATTTTATTAATTTTGAAGAACCTGAAATTGATGATAAGTCTAAAGAAGAAGAAGCAGAAATCAAATTTAATAGAAATTTATTACGTAAAGTTGATGAGCTAGAATTATCTGTTAGATCAGCAAACTGTTTAAGAAACGATAATATTGTTTATATTGGAGATTTAGTTCAAAAGTCTGAGAATGATATGCTTAGAACACCAAATTTTGGTAGAAAATCCTTAAATGAAATTAGAGAAGTTTTAATGCAAATGGGTTTAAATCTTGGTATGGACATAACAGATTGGCCACCAGAAAATATAGAGGAATTATCAAAAAATTTAGATGATAATTTATAATTATAATGAGACATAAAATTTCTAAATATAAACTTAATAGAACAACATCTCATAGAAAGGCATTATTAAATAATATGGCTCTAGCTTTAATAAAACATGAACAAATTAATACAACTTTAATTAAAGCTAAGAATCTAAGACCATTTGTTGAAAAAATTATTACGCTTGCAAAAAATGGGAGTCTTGCTTCTAGAAAAAAAACTTTTTCTATATTAAAAAATAAAAAAATTACTGACAAACTGTTCAATATTATTGCAAAAAGATATCAAAGTAGAAATGGTGGTTATATAAGAATACTAAAAAATGGTTTCAGATATGGTGATATGGCACCTTTAGCAGTTATCGAATTAGTCGATAGAGATGAAAAAGCTAAAGGTTTGGATTCAGGACCACCTCAAAAGAGTAAAAAAGTTGAAGAAGGAGAACCAACTGATAAGGCGGTTGAAAGTGAACAAAAAACTACTTCAAATAGTGATAAACAAGAAGTTTCAGAAAAGGAACTAAAAGAAAATGAAGAAATTGCAAAAAAATTAGAAAAGAATAAGGATAAATAAATGGCAAGATCATATGAAGTAAAAAGATTATTAAGTACAGCTGGAACTGGCCACTCTTATGTAATTAAAAGAGGCACAAAAGGTGAAAAGAAAACAAAATTAGAAGTAAAAAAATTTGACCCGATTATAAAAAAGCACGTTTTATTTAAAGAATCTAAATTACCAAATCCAAAAAAACAATAAATTGAAATTTTTAATTGGTTCATCTGATTCAGGACAAAGATTAGATAAATTTATTAAAAGAAAAGTTTTTAAGTTTACACAAAGTCTTTTAGAAAAATTTTCTAGAAAGGGAATAATTAAATTAAATGGTAAGAAGACTAAATTATCTTATAAAGTAAAAATAGGAGATACCATTATTATACCTAACTTAGAAATAGAAAAAAAAGAAGAAAAAAAAATATTAAAACATGGATTAAAGGAATTAACAAAAAAAATAATTAAAAATATTTTATTTAAAGATAGTGAAAAAATAATAATTAATAAACCTTCAGGGCTTGCTGTACATAGTGGTTCTAAAATCTTATTAAGCTTAAATGATGTATTAAAAGATTTAAGATTTGGTGTTAATGAAGATCCAAGGATTGTACATAGAATTGATAAGCAAACAAGCGGCCTTTTAATTCTTGCAAGGAATTATAAAGCAACTGTTGAATTAACAAATCAATTTAAAGAAAAAAAAATTAATAAATTCTATTTAGCAATTTTAAATGGTGTGCCAAAAAAAAATAGTGGGGAAATAACAAATAAAATAAGAGTTAAAAAACAAAAAGATGCACTAACTAAATATTTTGTACTTAACAAAATTAATAAATACTCATTAATTCTTATAAAACCTGAGACAGGAAGAAAAAGACAAATCAGAGAACATTTTTTTAATATAGACTGCCCAATAATAGGCGATAAAAAATATTATAAAAAATTGGATAAAAATATAAACATTGATTCCAGAAAATTGTATTTACATGCTTACAAATTAAGTATTATAAAGAAAAATGGAAAAACTCAAAATTTTACAGCACCAATTCCTGATCATATAAAAAAATTTTGTTATTTATATAAAATTATAATTAATAAAAATGATATAAATAAATTAATTATTTCTAATATTTTAAAAGGTGCAAAAAATTAAAAAATTAGTAGAATTACTTGAAAACATACTTAAGTAAACTCTTTATTTTTATATTCTTATGAAAGATATAATCAAAATATTAGAAGAAAAAAGAAAGCAAGCTCAAAAGGGTGGTGGAAAGAAAAGAGTAGAAACCCAGCATAAAAAAGGAAAATTAACAGCAAGAGAAAGAATAAATCTTTTGTTAGATAAAGATACATTTGAAGAATGGGATATGTTTGTTGAGCATAGATCTACAGATTTTGGTATGGCTAACAATAAAGTTCCTGGAGATGGAGTGGTAACAGGACATGGAGCAATCAATGGAAGACAAGTTTTCGTTTTTAGCCAAGATTTCACTGTTTTTGGTGGCTCTTTGTCTGAAGCGCATGCTAATAAAATTGTAAAAATTATGAAGAAAGCTATGCAAGTTGGAGCGCCAGTAATTGGTTTAAATGACTCAGGCGGTGCAAGAATACAAGAAGGCGTCGACTCTCTTGCAGCATACGCAAAAGTTTTTGAACAAAATGTTTTGGCCTCAGGAGTTATTCCACAAATATCTGTCATTATGGGACCATGCGCTGGAGGAGCTGTTTATTCTCCTGCAATGACTGATTTTATTTTTATGGTAAATAAAACTTCGTACATGTTTGTAACTGGTCCTGATGTTGTTAAAACTGTAACACATGAAAACGTTACGCATGAAGAATTAGGTGGGGCCTCAACTCACACAACAAAATCAAGCGTTGCTGACGGATCATTTAAAAATGACATTGTTGCTTTAAAAGAAGTAAGAAGATTATTCGATTTTATACCATTGTCTTTTAGAGAAAAACCTCCTCTTATGAAGAAAACAGATAAACAAGATAGAAGCGAAAAGTCTTTAAATACAATAGTTCCAAAAAATCCAAACAAACCATATGATATGAAAGAAGTAATTAATAAAATAATCGACAATGAAGATTTCTTCGAAATTCAAGAAGCTTACGCCAAAAATATAATAACTGGTTTTGCTCGTATGGATGGACAACCTGTTGGAATTGTAGCCAATCAACCACTGGTTCTTGCAGGATGTTTGGATATAGATTCATCTAGAAAAGCTGCAAGATTTGTACGATTTTGTGATTGTTTTAATATTCCTATTATTACTTTTGTTGATGTTCCAGGATTTCTACCTGGTACTAAACAAGAATATGGTGGAATTATAAAACATGGTTCTAAATTATTATTTGCTTATACTGAAGCAACAGTTCCTAAAATAACTATTATCACTAGAAAGGCCTACGGTGGTGCGTATGATGTTATGAGTTCTAAACATTTAAGAGGAGATGTAAATTATGCCTGGCCCACTGCTGAAATTGCAGTAATGGGTCCAAAAGGAGCTGTTGAAATAATTTTTCGTGATGATTTAAAAAATAAAAAGAAAATTGCTGAAAGAACAGAGGAATATAGAGAGAAATTTGCTAATCCTTTTATTGCTGGATCTAGAGGTTTTATAGATGATGTAATTAGACCAGCCGGCACAAGAGCTAGAATTTGCAAAGCCTTAAAAATGTTAAAAAATAAATTTTTAAAAAATCCTCCAAAAAAACATAATAATATTCCCCTTTAAATATAATGATTAAAAAAATTCTCATTGCAAATAGGGGGGAGATTGCATGCAGGGTAATTAAAACTGCAAGGAAAATGGGGATTAAAACTGTTGCTGTTTACTCTGAAGCTGATGAATATTCTAAGCATGTTTTAGAAGCAGATGAGTCATTATTAATAGGTCCTGCTTCAGCATCTGAAAGTTATCTTTCAATAGAAAAAATAATTAACGCTGCAAAGGAAGCTGGAGCTGATGCAATTCATCCAGGCTATGGTTTTTTATCGGAAAACGCTCGTTTTGTCCAAAGACTATTAAAGGAAAAAATAAAATTTATCGGACCAAATGTAAAAGCTATCAAAATTATGGGAGATAAAATTCAATCAAAGAATCTAGCTATTAAGGCAAAAGTAAATACCATTCCTGGTTTTAATGATGTAATAAAAGATTACAAACATGCATCTGTTATTGCTAATGATATTGGTTTTCCATTAATGATAAAAGCTTCTGCTGGAGGTGGTGGAAAAGGAATGAGAATTGTAAAAAATAAAAATGAAGTAAAAGATGCGTTTCAATTAGCCTCAAATGAAGCAAAATCAAGTTTTGGCGATGATAGGGTTTTTATAGAAAAATATATTGAAAAACCTAGACATATAGAAATACAAGTTTTAGCAGATATCTATGGAAATGTAATACATTTAGGTGAAAGAGAATGTTCAATACAAAGAAGACATCAAAAAATCATTGAGGAAGCCCCCAGTTCAGTTGTTTCAAAAAAATTACGAAATGAAATGGGAGAACAAGCAAAAGATCTAGCAAAAGCAGTTGAATATCAATCAGCAGGTACAGTTGAATTTATTGTTGACCAAGAAAATAACTTTTATTTTTTAGAAATGAATACAAGATTGCAAGTTGAGCATCCGGTAACAGAAGAAATTACGGGATTTGATTTAGTGGAACAAATGATAAGAGTGGCCGATGAAAAAAGATTAAAAATTAAACAAGAAGATGTCAAAATTGATGGATGGGCTATGGAAGCTCGCATATATTCAGAGGACCCTATAAGAAACTTTCTTCCATCTGTAGGAAGAGTTAAGAAATATATTGAACCAGTAGGTGAAAAAAATGTTCGGTTAGATTCTGGAATTATTGACGGATCAGAAGTAAGTATTAATTACGACCCTATGCTTGCAAAATTAATAGTTAAAGGAAAAAATAGAGATCAATGCATAAAAAAAATTGTAAATGCTTTAAATTCTTTTTACTTAAGAGGCTTTAATAACAATATTAAATTTTTAATTTCAATTTTTAATTCTAAAAATTTCTGCAAAGGAGATATACACACAGGTCTTTTAGATCAAGAATACAAAGATGGCTATAATTACCCTAAACCTTCTAATAAATTTCTAAAAAAAATATTTGTACCTGTTGCAGCGTATATTGGTTACAGATATCTAAAGAATGAAAATGTTAGAAATATTCATCAAGAAGAAGATAGATACATTTTAAATTTAAATAATAAACAATACGCAATAAAAATTAATGAAGGAAAAAAAGGTATAATTAAAATAATTTATAAGAATTCATCATTTAAACTTAAAAGTTCTTGGAAAATAAATGATGCAATTATAGATATCCAAATTAATAAAAAAAAATATTTATTACAGTTTGATAAATTCCAAAATCATTTATCTATCACATATTTAGATTATTCAGGTGAGTTTGTTTTTTATGATAAAGAAACAGCAAAATTTGACAAATATATGCTTGAAGAGGAAGTTGTTGATCTATCCAAATTTCTGTTAGCACCTATGCCAGGAAAAATTGTTTCTATAAATGTAAAAGATGGACAAAAAGTTAAATCTGGAGAAAATTTATTAGTTCTTGAAGCAATGAAAATGGAAAATTTGATAACTGCCTCTAAAGATGCAAAAATAAAAAAAATTAGCGTTAAGCCCAATGACGCAGTTGAAGTAGATCAGATATTAATAGAATTTGATGAATAAAAAAGGATCTATTAAAGTTGTTCATTTATTTATAGTCGGGAAAGTTCAACAGGTTGGCTACAGATATTGGTTTAAACATGAAGGTGAAGATAACAAATTAAAAGGTTGGGTAAGAAATACAAATAACAATAGAGTTGAAGCTGAAATTACAGGAGATAAAAAAAGTATAAATTTCATGATAAAAAGATGCTGGAAGGGCCCGATAATAGCAAAGGTTGAAAATATTATTGTTAAGAATATTAATAAGGTTTCATTGATAGAAGAAAATCTTAAAGGCATAAAAATTCTTGAAACAACATAAAATTATCTTTATCTTCTAATCAATTTTATAAATTTCGTTATTTTTTTTAAAAATTATGCGGCCGTGGCGGAATTGGTAGACGCGCAGCGTTGAGGGCGCTGTGGGAGTAATCCTGTGGAAGTTCAAGTCTTCTCGGCCGCACCAAATTTTTAATTGAAAACAAGGTTTTGTAAACAATATTTAAGGATATTTTTTAATTTTTATTATGTTAGTTTCTTTAAAAAAAATATTTAATAAAAAGCATGATTACGAACGAATTAAAAAGGAAATTACACCTGTTCCTTCAAAATTTATTCATGCATTAATGGACTCAATAAATTTGGGCTTAATAGATAAAGCCCAAGCATTATTATCTGATATAAGCACAGGTGAAATTGCAAATATAATTGAGCAGTTAGACTCAAATAATAGAAAAAAACTAATTTTCTTCCTTGGTTCTTCAATACAACCAGAAATAATTTTAGAATTAGATAAGGATATAAGAAAAGAAATAATATCTGTAGTTGGTGAACACACTTTTCTTGATGTTGTTTCAAAATTAGACACAGATGATTTAATAGAAATTTTAGAAGAATTAGAAGACGATAAAAGAGGGCAATATCTTAAATTACTTCCAAAAAAGAGCCAAAGAGAGTTAGTTAAAAAAGGACTTAAATTTCCTGAAGATACAGCAGGCCGTATAATGTCTACAAACGTTGTTACAATTTCTGCATCATGGTCTATTGGAAGAACATTGAAATTTTTACGTAACAAAAAAGATTTGTTGCCTGATGATATTTATGAAGTTTATATTTTAGATAGTAAAAAAAAGCCTATTGGCACATTAAATCTAAACAAAATAGTTAGATCTAGTAGCGCAACTATTGTTAAGGATATTATGAATACACAGTTTAAAACTATTCCTATAAATACCGATCAAGAAGAAATAGCTTTAGGATTTAAACAAAATAATTTAATTGCTGCCCCAGTTGTAGATAAGTCTGGTAAAATAGTTGGACAAATAAACTCAGATGACATAATTGATATTATTGAAGAAGAAGCAGAAGAAGATTTATTGAGATTAAGCGGTGTTCAATCAGGCGATACATTTAGTGCGGTGCTACAAACCATTAAATCAAGATTTAGTTGGCTGCTAATAAATTTGTTTACAGCAATAGCGGCATCATTTGTTATTGGTATATTTGAAGATTCATTAAAACAAGTTGTAGCCTTGGCAATTTTAATGCCAATCGTTGCATCTATGGGAGGAAATGCTGGAACTCAAACTTTAACAGTAGCGGTTCGTTCACTTGCATTAAGAGAAATTACAAGGGCAAACGCATTACGTGTTATCGGAAAAGAGTTTGCGGTAGGAGCTATCAACGGGTTAATTTTTGCAGCTATTATAGGAGTTGTAGCATCATACTGGTTTGAAATGCCGTTATTAGGATTTGTTATTGCCGCTGCAATGATATTAAATCTTATAATTGCATGTTTATCAGGAATTTTAATACCACTAATTTTAGATAAAACAGGTATTGATCCTGCTATAGCATCTACAGTAGTATTAACTACAATAACTGATGTGTTTGGTTTTTTTACATTTTTAGGTTTAGGTTCTATATATCTTTTGTAAAATATCTTTATGTTACTAAGCTCAAATTTAGGATATCCCAGAATTGGACAAAATAGAGAATTAAAGTGGCTTCTTGAATCTTTTTGGAAAAAAAAAATAAATGAATCAGAGCTACTTTTAAATATTTCAAATATTAAAAAAAATAATTGGATAAAACAAAAAAAAGCTGGTCTTAATTTTATACCATCAAATGACTTTTCATTATATGACCATGTTTTAGATATGTGTTTAACAGTAGATGCGATACCAGATAGATTTAAAAAACTTAAAAATAAAAAAAATAAACTCGACCTTTATTTTGGTATGGCAAGGGGCTATCAAAATAAAAAAATAGATATTAAAGCTATGGAAATGACCAAATGGTTTGATACTAATTATCATTATATTGTCCCAGAGCTTAAACAAAATCAAAAGTTTAATTTAGCATTCTCAAAAGTTATTGATGAATTTATTGAAGCAAAAAATTTCGGTATTATAACAAGACCTGTTATTTTAGGGCCCTTATCCTTTTTATATTTAGCTAAATCTACATCAAAAAAATTTAATAAGTTAAGTTTATTAGTCAACTTACTGCAAGTTTATAAATTAATATTTAAATCACTAAAAAATTTTGGCGCAGAGTGGATACAAGTTGACGAACCAATTTTATCTTTAGACTTAAATAATGAATATAAAAAAAAATTTATATCGACATACAAAACATTAAGCAAAAACTCACCCAATATCTTATTAACGTCTTATTTTTCATCTGCTTATACAAACTATAATATTTTGAAAAAACTTAATGTTAAAGGTGTTCATTTTGATTTAGTTAATACTGACAAAAAAGATTTAAACAAAATTCTATTAAATTTTCCTAAAAATAAGTTTTTTTCAGCAGGCATTATTAATGGTAGAAATATATGGAAAAATAATTTAGCAAAATCCTTAGAAATTATTAAAAAGATTAAAAAAAAAGTAGGTGATGATAAATTAATAATTTCTTCTTCCTGTTCTCTTTTGCATAGCCCAGTAGATTTAAATAAAGAAGAAGATTTAAATCCTATAATTAAAGATTGGCTAGCATTTGCGGACCAAAAATTAAAAGAAATAGTTTTTATACAAAAAAGTTTTAATTCAGATTTGTTAAAAAATAGTGACTATTTTATCGATAACAAATCCTCTATAAAAAAAAGAGAAAACTCAAAACTCATACATAATAAAAAAGTTAAAAGTAGAATTAAATCTATTACACCAAAAATGTTAAAAAGAAATAATAGTTATTTAATAAGAAGAATGGTTCAAAGCGAATTAAATCTTCCTTTATTTCCTACTACAACAATAGGATCGTTCCCACAAACTTCAGAGGTGAGAAAATTTAGACTTAAATATAAAAGAAAAGAAATAAGTAAAAAAACTTATGAAAATTTTTTAAAAAAGGAAACAAAAAAAGCAATAAAATTTCAAGAAAATATCGATATTGATGTAATTGTACATGGAGAATTTGAAAGAAATGATATGGTTGAATACTTTGGTGAAAAACTCAATGGTTTTATTTTCACTAAATTTGGATGGGTGCAAAGTTATGGCTCTAGATGTGTGAAACCACCAATAATATTTGGCGATATTAGTCGTGCTCAACCAATGACTGTTTTTTGGTCAAAATTTGCTCAATCATCGACAAAAAAAATTGTAAAAGGTATGCTTACAGGACCAGTTACAATACTGCAGTGGTCTTTTGTAAGAGATGACCAACCAAGAGAAACAACATGTAAACAAATTGCTTTGTCTTTATTAGACGAGGTATTAGATTTAGAAAAAAATAATTTAAAAGTAATACAAATTGACGAACCAGCATTAAGAGAAGGTCTCCCATTAAGGAAAAGTGATTGGAATTCATATTTAAAATGGGCAATAGACTCATTTAAAATTGCTTCATCATCAGTAAAAGATGAAACGCAAATCCATACGCATATGTGCTACTGTGAATTTGATGACATTTTAGATTCAATTGAAAAATTAGACGCTGATGTAATATCTATTGAAACATCAAGATCAAATATGGAGCTTTTGGATTCATTCAAAAACTATAAATATCCTAATTCAATTGGACCTGGTGTATATGATATTCACTCGCCAAGAGTACCAACAATCTCAGAGATGAAGATTTTATTAAAAAAAGCACAAAAATTTATTGAAAAAGAAAAAATTTGGGTAAACCCAGACTGTGGCTTAAAAACTAGAGGCTGGTCTGAGGTTAAAAAAGCGTTAAAATCCATGACAACTGTAGCAAAATCTTTGAGATAACTACTATATATAGTATACAATTTCTACTTGATTAAATCATATAGTATGGTATTATTTTAACTATTCTATATGTAGTAGATTATGTGGTCAAAAGAAGAAATAGATATATTAACCAAATTATGGAACAGAGGAGAACCTGCAAGAATTATAGCTTTGCAATTAAGAACAACAAGAAATGCTGTAATTGGTAAGGCGAATAGATTAGGTTTACCTAAACACCCAAGTAGAATTGAAGATAATGATGAAGAAATATATGAAATAAATAGTAATATAGAGGAAATTTATAAACCCAAAATATGCTCACACTCTAACTGTAGCATGACCGCTCAACCTGGACGCGAATATTGTGCATTTCATTGCAGACTTATAATCGAAGAACAAAAAAAACAAAAACAAGCAAGTTAAATTTTCCATTTTCTTTAGTAGAATATTTTTATGCTTATAGATAAAGATAAATCATCACTATTAATAATTGATGTTCAAGAAAAATTGTTTTCTGTTATGCCCAAACCTCATACATTTATAAATAATATAGTAAAACTTCAGAAAGCTGCAAAAATTCTAAAAATAAAAAATTATTGTTCAGAACAGTACCCTAATGGTTTAGGAAAAACTATAGATAAAATAAATGAAAATTTTTTTGAATTGACAAAAAAGTTTGAGAAAGTGGAATTTTCAGTACAGCTTAGTAAAATTTCTGATTTAACATCTCAATATATTGTTTGTGGTATTGAAGCACATGTTTGTGTTTTACAAACCGCAATGAATTTAGCGAAAAATAATAATGTTTATGTTGTTCAAGATGCTATTAGCTCAAGATATGAAAAAGATTACTTAACTGCACTTAGCAGACTTGATAAACATCCTAATATCCATATAGTAAGTTGCGAAATGGTTTTGTTTGAATGGTTAAGAACATCTGCCCATCCTAAATTTAAAACTATCTCACAACTTATAAAATAATTTAAATATCGTAATACAAAAAGAATTCATG
>PTKO01000030.1 GCA_002937775.1 Alphaproteobacteria bacterium MarineAlpha6_Bin4
ACTACAGTATTATGTACAGTTGTGGCATCTAAGGAACCTAAAGAAGGTGTAGATTTTTTACCATTAACAGTTAGTTATCAGGAAAAAACTTTTGCTGCTGGAAAAATACCAGGCGGTTTTTTTAAAAGAGAAGCCAAACCCTCTGAAAAAGAAACTTTAATTTCAAGACTGATTGATAGACCTATTAGACCATTATTCCCAGAAAATTATTATAATGAAACACAGATCATATGTACTTTGTTAAACTTAGATAAAGATACAAGCCCTGATATTGTTGCTTTTATTGGAGCATCAGCTGCTTTAGCATTATCCGGAGCACCGGTTCAATCAACAGTTGCAGCTGCTAAAGTTGGTTTCATTGACAAAAAATTTGTTTTAAACCCATCTAATTCTGAACTTGAAAATTCTGATTTAGATTTAATTGTTGCAGGTACAAAAGAAGGAGTGCTGATGGTTGAGTCAGAAGTAAAACAGTTAACTGAAAAAACAATGCTAGATGCGGTTATGTTTGCTCATAAGGAATTTCAAAATGTAATAAAATTTATAGAAACTTTTGCAAAAGCTGAAAAAGTATCAGAAATAGAATATAAAAATGAAAATATAGATAAACTTTTAAAAACTTTATTTATAAATATAGAAAAAAAATATAAAAATGAATTTGCTAAAGCATATAAAGAAAAAGATAAATCAAAGAGATCTGATTTGTTATCAACCATTAGAAATAAAATTTTAGAAGAATTTACTTCTGAAGATAATGATGAAATTACAGAAAATTTAGTTTCTTCGGCAATAAAAAAATTGGAAAAAGAATTAGTAAGATCTGATATCCTTAAAACAGGAAAAAGAATTGACGGTAGAGATACTAAAACTGTAAGACCTATAAAAGCTGAGGTTGGACTTCTAACACGAGTTCATGGGAGTTCGCTTTTTACTAGAGGTGAAACCCAAGCTCTTGTTGTTACTACATTAGGAACAAGTTTAGACGAACAAATCATAGATGATTTAGAAGGAGAATATAAAGAAAAATTTATGTTACATTATAATTTTCCACCTTATTCTGTTGGAGAAGCTAGCATGTTGAGACCACCAGGAAGACGTGAAGTTGGACATGGAAAATTAGCGTGGAGAGCGATAAAACCATTAATGCCAGATAAAGACAAATTTCCATACACTATAAGAGTTGTCTCAGAAATTACTGAATCAAATGGATCATCATCCATGGCAACTGTTTGTGGCACTTCACTTTCACTTATGGATGCAGGAGTTCCACTAGAGAAACCAATAGCAGGAATAGCCATGGGATTAATTAAAGAAGAAAAAAATTATGCCGTTCTATCAGATATTTTAGGAGATGAGGATCATTTAGGCGATATGGATTTTAAAGTAGCAGGAACAAAAGATGGTATTACCGCACTTCAAATGGATATTAAAATTACTAGTATAACTAAAGAGATTATGGAAAAAGCGTTAGCCCAGGCTCTTGAAGGTAGAATAAAAATTTTATCAGAAATGGATAAAGCAATTTCTAATTCTAGAAAAGAACTAAATAGTAATGCTCCACAAATTCAAACAATAAAAATTGATCCTTCAAAAATAAAAGATGTAATTGGTTCAGGAGGAAAAACTATTAAATCTATAACAGAAGAAACAGGGGCCAAGATTGATATTGATGATGATGGAACTATAAAAGTAGCTTCAACAGATTCGGAAAGTGGAAAATTAGCTTTAGAAAAAATTGAAAATATAACTGCGGAACCTGAATTAAATCAAATTTACACTGGAACTGTTGTTAAAACAATGGATTTTGGTGCTTTTGTTAATTTTATGGGTACAAAAGATGGCTTGGTACATATATCAGAATTAGCTGACAGACGAATTGGGAGAACTACCGATGTTGTTAAAGTTGGAGATAAAGTTACAGTAAAAGTTATTGGTTTTGATAATAGAGGCAAAATTAAATTAAGCATGAAACAATTAAAACAAAAAAACGAAAAAAATTTTAATAGAGCATAATGCAAAAAAATAGTTTCACATATGAAGATTTGCTGGAATGTGCAAAAGGTAAGCTTTTTGGAGAAGGAAACGCGAAGTTACCTTCACCTCCTATGCTAATGATGGATAGAATTACAAAAATTACCAAAGATGGTGGAAATTATAATAAAGGGGAAATTATTGCAGAGTTAGATATTAAACCTAATTTATGGTTTTTTGACTGTCATTTTAAAAATGATCCTGTTATGCCGGGATGTTTAGGCTTAGACGCATTGTGGCAACTGGTTGGGTTTTTTTTAGGTTGGCTTGGCGCACCAGGAAAAGGAAGAGCTTTGGGAGTTGGAGAGGTTAAATTTTCAGGAGAGGTCTTAAATTTTGCAAAAAAAGTAAAATATACTTTGCATATAAAAAAAGTAATTATTAAAAGATTAGCCCTTGCTGTTGCAGATGGTATTATGTCAGTAGATGGAAAAAATATTTATACTGCAAAAGATCTCAAAGTCGGTCTTTTTAAATCTGAAAAATAGATTTGAGGTATTTAATTGAAAAGAGTTGTTGTAACTGGTATTGGCATAGTTTCATGTATTGGAAACACCATTAAAGATGTAACAGACTCTTTGTATAATGCTAAAGCAGGAATAACTTTTAGCAATGAACACAAAGAACTAGGATTTAGAAGCCATGTCCATGGCAAACCAGACATAAATTTAGAAGAAAAAATAGATAGAAGAGTATTAAGATTTATGGGAGATGGCGCAGCATTCAATCATATAGCTATGGAAGATGCTATAAAAGACGCAAATTTGGCAGAAGAACAAGTTTCAAATGTTGAAACTGGTATAATTATGGGATCAGGAGGTCCGTCTACAAGAAATATAGTCGAGGCAGCAGAAATTTTAAAAAGAGAAAAAAGCTCAAAAAAAGTTGGACCTTTTCGAGTTCCTAGAGCAATGAGTAGTACTAATTCAGCAACTTTGGCTACGACTTTTAAAATTAAAGGAATTAATTATTCAATTAGCTCTGCTTGTTCTACAAGCGCACATTGTATAGGTAATGCCTACGAACTTATTCAAATGGGAAAACAAAAAATAATTTTTGCAGGAGGAGGAGAGGAATTAGACCCAACTTTGTCAGTGTTGTTTGATGCAATGGGAGCATTATCATCAAAATATAATTTAAATCCTGAAAAATCATCACGTGCATATGATAAGGATAGAGACGGTTTTATTATTTCTGGTGGAGCAGGAGTTTTAGTAATGGAAGAAATGGATTATGCACTTAAAAGATCTGCAAAAATTTATGCTGAAATTGTTGGATATGGTGCAAATTCAGATGGGCACGATATGGTTCAACCATCTGGTGAAGGCGCTGTAAGATGTATGAAGCAATCATTAAATAATTTAAATTTAAAAATTGATTATATAAATACACACGGAACAAGTACACCAATTGGAGATATCAAAGAAATTGAAGCAATGAAAGAACTATTTAAGGAAGACATGCCATGCTTTAGTTCAACAAAATCTTTAACCGGACATTCATTGGGTGGCACAGGTGTTCAAGAAGCTATTTATTCAATTCTAATGATGAATAATAACTTTATTTGTAAATCAGCAAATATAGAAAATTTAGATTCTGAAGTTGAAGGGTTGCCTATTGTATTAGAAACAAAAAAAGATTGTAATTTTGATAGTTTGTTAAGCAACAGTTTTGGTTTTGGAGGAACAAATGCTTCTCTAATTTTCAAAAAATTTAACGATAAAGAAAAAAATAATTATGCGCAAAAAAAAATTGATACCCAAAATGATTTTGAAGGTAAAAAAGGAATTATATTTGGAGTTGCGAATGACCATTCATGTGCATGGGGTATAGCTGACAGCTTAATAGATCAAGGTGCCAAATTATGTGTGACTTATCAAAATGATTTATTAAAAAAAAGAGTTGAAAATTTGTGCTCCTCGGAAAATGTAGAACATATTTTAAAATGTGATGTTTCAAATTCTGATGATATCCATAAGCTATATGAAAAAATAAAAAAAAATTGGGGAAAAATAGATTTTATAGTTCACTCAGTTGCTTTCTCAGATAAAAATGAATTGTCAGGAGAATATGTAAATACGAGCAAAGGTAACTTTTTAAACACATTATTAGTATCCTGTTATTCATTTACTGAAATAGCCCAAAAATTTTCAAATATAATTAATGCCAACGGTTCTTTATTAACTTTATCTTATTTTGGATCCCAAAAAGTAATCCCAAATTACAATGTGATGGGTGTGGCAAAGGCTGCGCTTGAAACAAGTGTAAAATATTTAGCTGTTGATTTAGGAGAAGATCAAATAAGAGTTAATTGTATTTCTTTAGGACCTATGAGAACACTATCTGGTGCAGCTATTAAGGATGCTAGATACATATACAGTTGGGCTGAAAAAAATAGCCCATTAGGCAAAACTATTGATTTTAAAGATTTGTCCGGTGCTAGTAATTACCTGTTAAGCAACCAATCAAGCGGTGTAACAGGAGAAGTTCATTATGTAGATGCTGGATATAATGTTATAGGAATGATTAAACCACCCAAAAAAGCTTGAAAAGTTTGTATAACTAACCTAATTTAAATTTGTATGAACGTAAAAGGTAAAAATAAATTTATTTTATTTCTTAAAAATAACGGTTTAAAACCAACTACACAAAGAAATCTAGTTGTAAAGCAGCTTTTAAATGGAAAAAATAGACACTTTACAGCTGAAGATTTATACGATGAAATGAAAATAAAGAAAAAAAATATTTCATTAGCAACAATTTATAATACGTTGCACAGTTTTGTGGAAAAAAAAATATTAAAACTAGTTTCTGTTAAAGAAGGAAAAGCAATATTTTGTACAAATATGAAGAATCATTACCATTTTTTTAATTCAAAAACAGGAAAATTAACTGATATACCTTACGAAAATATAAAAATAGAAAAATTACCAAATCCACCAAAAGGTACGAAAATTGAAAATATAGAAATTACAATTAATTTAAATACAAAAAATTAATTTTCTTTTATTCCCCATAAATTTTTTTTCTCAACCCAACCTTTGTAAGATCCTACTTTAACTTTACAAAATTTCTCGTAACAATTTACAATTTTGCCAACCACATTTTTTTTTACGATAGCAATAATAACATTTGTATTATCTTTATATTTAAATAGATTTTGTTCCTTTTTATTAATAAAAGTTTTTTTATTAGAAATCATGCTTGTGTGTACCCAACCCCAATGATTATCTATATCTAATATTTTTCTCCAAGCACCATGTTCGTTAGTTATTAAGACTGGTAGGTTTTTTTTTTGATAAATATATTTAATTCCTGCATCAAAACTAGCATTGTGTCTAGCGAATGTTTTGTTTTTTTTTAGAGAGATGTATCTAGGTTCAAAATCGTAAACTATAGAGTTTATGTTAGTTGGAAAAATTAAAAGTAATATAAAAAATATTTTTTTCATCCTATTTACAGGTATTACATTTTTTATTTTTTTTATATTTTATAATTTTAAATCTATTAAAAAGTAAATCAATAATAAGAAGTTCTCCTAATAAATTTTTTCCTACACCAAGTATATCTTTTATTACTTCAACAGATTGTAATGATCCAGCTATTCCTGCTATTCCACCAACAATGCCGCAATCTTGGTAAGTTTCATTATTTTTTTTATTTTTTATAGGAGGGAACATGCATTTATAACAAGGATAACTATTTGATTTAACCCAACCTTTTATAGTTGTTATTTGAGCTTCAAAACCTCTTAACGCAGCTGAAACTAATGTTATTTTATTTTTTACACAACTATCATTAATTAAATATTTTGTTTTAAAATTATCACTTCCATCAACAACAACATCATAATTACTTATTATTTTATCAACATTCTTTTTTGTTATTTTTTGTTTGTAAGTTTTAATTTTTAAATTTTGATTTATTAACAATAACTTTTTCTTTGCAATTTCTACTTTAGATTTATTAATATTTTTTTGATCGAAAAGTATTTGTCTTTGTAAATTTGAAAGTTCGACATTGTCAAAATCAGCAATTCCTAAAGTTCCAATTCCAGCTGATGTTAAATACATTGAAACAGGAGACCCGAGACCACCCATACCTAGAATAAAAACTTTAGATGCTAACAACTTTTTTTGACCTTCATATCCAACATTTTTTAAAATTAATTGATGAGAATATCTTTGAATATCTTTTTCGCTTAGTTGTTTTAACATATAAATTAATTAAATAAAGGTGTTGATAAATATCTTTCAGCAAACGAAGGTATAACTATTACTATTCTTTTATTTTTCATTTCTTTTCTTTGTGCTAGTTCTATTCCAGCAGCAAGGGCTGCTCCTGATGATATACCTATAGGTAAACCTTCAACTTTAGCTGCCATCTTTGCTGTTGCAAAAGCAGTTTCATTAGCAATCTGAATTATTTCATCAATTGAGTTTTTATTAAGAATTTTGGGAACAAATCCAGCACCTATTCCTTGAATTTTATGTGGTCCAGCTGCTCCACCAGATAGAACAGGACTATCTTCAGGCTCTACTGCAATTATTTTTATTTTTTTATTTTTTTTTTTTAAAATTTTACTTACGCCTGATATTGTTCCCCCTGTTCCTACCCCCATAACTACAGCATCTAATTTTTCATTAGTATCATTTAAAATTTCTATAGCAGTTGTTTTTTCATGTATTTCAGGATTAGAAAAATTTTCAAATTGTTGTGGCATAAAAGAATTTTTATTTTTTTTTTTTATTTCAATAGCTTTTGCTATTGCACCTTTCATCCCTTTGTCTGCAGGAGTTAAAATTAATTCTGCTCCTAAAAGAATTAACATTTTTCTTCTTTCCACAGACATAGACTCTGGCATTGTAAGAATAAGCTTGTATCCTTTTGCTGCACAAACAAATGCTAAACCTATTCCAGTATTTCCTGAGGTAGGCTCAATAATCGTAGTTTTTTTGTTTACTAACCCCTTTTTTTCGCCTTTTTCTATCATGGCTAAGCCTATTCTATCTTTAACAGACGATGTTGGGTTAAAAAATTCTAATTTACAAATTAGTTCACCATAACAATTATATTTCTCTGAGATCCTTGGAATTCTTATTAACGGAGTGTTTCCAATAGTATCTAATATACTATTATAAATTTTATTTCTTATTGTTTTAATATTTTTCATAAATTAAATTGTAAAATCTATTTTTTTTTCTTTATCAGCGTAAAGTCTCGACTTGTCCAACTTTTTATACAAGTCATAAATGCTAATTGATTTAAAAGAATTTATAATTTCATTAGAAATACTTTCAATAAATGGATTTATAATTTGAGATCTAATTTTTGTATTAATTTCTCTTTTTTTATTATTTTCCTCGATTAATAACATTGTATTATAAATATCTATTAAAAATATATTTCTTTTTTCTTTACCTAAAGTATATCCTCCATTTGGTCCTCGTGTACCCTTTATTATTTTTTGGCGGACTAACTCTTGTAAAATTTTTTCTAAATACCTAGAAGGGATACCCTGCCTTTTTGTAATTTCTTTAGCACGCGTTGGAGTGTTTGAGGAGTATAAAGATATGTCAAGGACAGCCTCTATTGCATGTAGAAATTTTTTATTAAAAATCATTTTTTATAGTCCTGTTGAACCAAATCCAGCATTTTTTCTTTTAGTTTGCTTATTAAATTTTTTTTTCTCATTCCATTTTATTTTTTCTACCTTAGTTATTACTAATTGAGCTACTCTCATACCCCTTTCAATAATAAAAATTTTTTTTCCAAGATTAATTAATATTATTTTTATCTCTCCCCGATAATCAGCATCAATAGTTCCTGGTGTATTAAGAACCGTAATACCAAATTTTGCCGCTAATCCAGATCTTGGCCTAACTTGTGCTTCTAAGTTTTTTTTAAGCGCAATTTTTATTCCAGTTGGAACAATAAATATTTCTCCATTTTTAATTTTTTTCTTTTTATTAATTGCGGCATATAAATCTAACCCAGAACAATTTTCCGACCCATAACTTGGAAGTGGAAGCCCGTTTGCATGTGATAATTTTT
>PTKO01000031.1 GCA_002937775.1 Alphaproteobacteria bacterium MarineAlpha6_Bin4
ACCATATTTACAAAACCATTAGATTTTTTTTTCAATTTTCTAAACTCTGGTAAGTACCTTCCTGCTTGTCTCATTATCCATATTGGTACCTTGTTTACTTTTTTTTGCTTTAATACATTTAATAAAAACATTTTTATATACTACTACTACTATTATATATTTAAGGTTGTTGTTGTTGTTGTCGAGTTCATATCAATGATAAAAACTTATTAAGAATATATAAAGATAAAAAAAAATTGTTAGTTTTTTGTTTATAAGTTATGAAATCATGCATTTTATATGTAATTTTAAAAATAAACACAAAAAAAAAAACATTAACAATGTGGATAAACAAACATATTAACAATAATTTACCTTGTTGAAAAAATAATTAACATGTTAATTTTATGTTAATAAAACATTTTTTTTACAAAAAAAAAACAAATATTGTTGTCATAAGTGTATAACATTAAAATAATCACATTTATTTAACAGATTAATTAACAAATAAAATGACCAAAATACTATTAGCATCAACTAGCCCCACAAGAAGAAGAATATTAAACAAAGCTGGCATTAAATTTATAATTAAGAAACCAATGATAGATGAGGAGAAAGAAAAAGAAAAATTAAAGTATTTAAAAAATCCTAGAAGAAAATGTCAGGAAATAGCTAAAAAAAAATCAATAAAAACATCATTAAAATATAAAAACTACTTTGTATTAGGTGTTGATACATGCTTGATTTATAAAAATGAATTTTTGTCAAAACCCAGAACAAAGGAAATAGCAAAAAAATTGTTAAATAATTTAAAAGGGAAAGAACACAAGATTTATTCTTGTATTTTTATCTCAAAAAACGGAAAAAAAGTATGGAAGTACGAGGATGAGGCGAAATTGAAGATAAGGAGGCTTAGCAGAGATGAAATTTCAAATTATATAAACAAACTAAAATTAAAAAAAATAAAAGAATCTGGTTTATACCAAATAGAAGAAATAGGAGTAACTCTTTTTGAAAAAATAGAAGGTAGTTTTTTTACTATTTTAGGCCTTCCATTAATACCACTATTAAAATTTTTGAATAAAAAAAGGTTATTATTTTGAAAAACAATATAGGCATATTAGGATACCCTATTAAACACTCCCTTTCTCCGAAAATACATAATTTTTGGTTAAAAAGCATGAGTATAAATGGAAAATATCGAGCAATTAGTACTCCAAAAAAAAATCTTAAAAATAAAATTAATTTTTTAAATAACAAAGGTTATAAGGGTTTAAATTTAACAATTCCTCATAAAGAAAATGTATTAAAATTTTTAGATAAAACAGATAACAATGTAAAAATTACAGGTGCAGCAAATACATTAATATTTGTAAAAAAAAATAAAATAAAGGGAAAAAACACAGACATATATGGATTTGAAAAGGCAATCAACAAATTAATGAAAAATAAAAAAAAAGAAAACGCTATGGTCCTTGGTGGAGGAGGTGCGGCAAGAGCTGTTATACTTGTTTTAATTGGCATGAAATATAAAAAGATTTTAATAGTTAATAGAACAAAAAAAAATGCAACAAAAATTAAAAAGGATTTTATTAAAAACTTTTCATTAAAACCCCGCACAAAAATAATTTGTGAAGATTTAGTAAATTCAGAAAAATTTATGGGTAATGTAGATGTTTTAATTAATACAACCCCGCTAGGAATGAAAGGGTTCCCTGATTTAAAATTAAATATTAAAAATTTGAAAAAAAATTCAGCAGTTTTTGATTTAATATATAATCCTTTAGAGACCAAGTTAATAAAACAGGCAAAAAAAAGAGGTATAAAAAATACAAATGGGTTAGATATGTTAATTTACCAAGCACAAAAATCATTTTATCATTGGTTTAAAAAAATGCCGAAAATTAATAATAAATTAAAAAAATTATTAGAAAAAGAAATTAATTAAATGATTTTAGTTGGAATTACTGGGACTATAGGGAGTGGAAAATCTTTTGCTTTAAATTTTTTTAGATCACAAAAAATAAAAGTTTTTTCTGCAGATGATGAAGTAAAAAAAATACTTAAACTAAAAACAATAAAAGAAAAAATTCATAAAATTTTTCCAGAATCCTTTTCAAAAACAAAGTTAAATAAAAATATTTTAGCTTCTATAGTCTTTAATGATAAGAAAAAATTAAAAAAATTAGAAAGCATAATACATCCAACAGTAATAAAAAAACGCAATTCCTTTGTAAAAAAAAATAAAAATAAAAAAATAGTAATGATGGAAATACCTATAATTTTTGAAAAGAAAAGTGCTAAAAATTATAATTACATTATTTTAATGACTGTAAGTAAAGTAATCCAAAAGCAAAGAGTAATGAGAAGAAAAAATATGACCCCTGAATTATTAAAAAAAATTTTATCTAATCAGATATCAAGTAAAAAAAAAAAATACGTAGACTTTGTTATTAATAACAATAAAGAAAAAAAAGAGACAAAAAAAATTTTAAAGAAAACTTTAGATAAAATAATATCCACAAGTTTATAAACAGTTTTTTTATGTTTATAAACATCTTTTTGTTTTTATCCACAAAAATATTAAATTTTAAAGAAAAAAAAGTAATTAAAATTTGATAAATTAACTTTTTAGTTACTATGATGACAAAAAAGTGTTTTAATTACATAAAATTTATCATTGATTTTAAATGAGAGAAATAGTTTTAGATATAGAAACAACTGGATTAGAATACAAAGAGGGACATAAAATAATTGAAATAGCTTGTTTGGAACTTTCAAATTTTATACCAACTGGAAAAGTTTTTCAAACTTTTGTTAACCCAAAAAAAGAAATAAGTGCGAGTGCTAAAGAAAAACACGGTATAACAGAAGATTTTTTAAAAGATAAAAAACTATTTAATGAAATTGTTCCTGATTTCATAAAATTTATAAAAGACTCAGCGCTGATTGCTCATAATGGTATTTCTTTTGATATACCATTTTTAAATTATGAATTAAGGTATAATAAATTTAATACAATAAATAATCCTGTTATCGATACACTTAACCTCGCTAGAAAGAAATTTCCAGGTTCCTCAGTTAGTCTAGATGCTTTGTGTAGAAGATTTGATATAGATTTATCAAATAGAAAAAAACATGGAGCGCTTATAGACGCCAAACTGTTAGCGGATGTTTATTTAGAATTAAAAGGAGGGCAACAACCAAATTTAGTTTTAGATTCAAAAAGAGATGAAAATGAAATAAATAAATTAAAAATGCCAGAGAAAAAAATATTAGATGATAGAAAATTTTTTTTATCTGAGGAAGAAAAAAAAACTCATAATGATTTCCTAAAGAAAATAAAAAACCCTATTTGGAAGAAGTACAATTAAGTTACAATTTTATGATTATTTATTTTCGTTATCATAAAATACTCTGAAGTTAAAACTTACGCCTATTCGGTCTTTATTGCTTAAATTTTGTTGAACTGAATGTGAAACCCAGCCAGGAAACATTATAACTTTTCTAGATTTTACATTAACACTATAAGTATCATATGCCAAAGGTGAATCAGGTTGAAACATCGCTCCCATAGCACGATTATCGTATGGATCATGAATGTTTAGGTTCCCCATTTCAGGATCTGCATTTACATAATATGTCCCACTACACGCACTTAACGGGTGGATATGTCTGGGATGTATACTTGCAGGTTTGTTAATAGTACACCACATATCTATACAAGATATTTCTTTTGGAGGCACTGCCTTAATAGAATCTAAAAATTCTTTTACATGAGGAGTTAATCCTTTAGCCAATTCACCAAAAATAGATTCTTTTTCATGTAGTTTTTGATCACTTCCATAGCTTGTAACTCCTTTGCCATAAAATTTTTTACTCCAATTTATTGCTTCTTCATTAGTTTGTGAATAGTCAATAATCCATTTTTCTAATTTTTGATTAAAGTCTTCTGGCATAGAATCTTCTTTTTCAAAAACAGGTGTCGGATAAAATAGTAAAAGTCCCATATAAAAATTATAAACATTAAGAACAAAATTGTCTACAAAGAGAAAATTTTTTTGAAATATTATAAAAAAAATATAGTTTATTGTTTAAATAATATTGTTAGAATTTTTATAAAATATAATGTTTGATTATCTTTCAAAAGTTTTAAGTTTAGTAAATTTAGTTTCTTTATCTAAAGTTTTAATTACAGCTATTGTAATTGTTGTAGCGGCTGAAGTAGCAAAAAAATCCTCGTTATTAGCTGGTTTAATTGTTTCTATGCCACTTATCACAGTATTAACTTTAATATGGCTTTATTGGGATACAAAAGATATTAAACAAGTATCAGATCTTACAAACAATACATTGCTAATGATTTTGCCTTCTTTAACTTTTTTTATTTTTTTCCCTATTTTATTAAAATTTAATTTAAATTTTGCAATGTCAATGCTAATTGCCATTCTATCAACTGCCATTTGTTATTGGGGATATACAATTTTTTTAAATAAATTTTTTAATATTTCACTATGAGCCAAAAATTTTTAGATCAATTATTTTTAAAAGCAAGAAGCCATTACAATTGGAAAAATAAGAATGTAGATGAAAAAGTTTTAAAGGAATTATATGATTTAGTAAAAAATTGCCCAACAAGTGCAAACTCTGAACCAATGAGAATAATTTTTTTAAAATCAAAAAAATCTAAAGACAGAATAAAACAGTATTTAAGTGAAGGAAATGTTGAAAAAACTATGACTGCTCCGATTGTAGCAATTATAGCTTACGATAGTAAATTTTATAATCATTTACCTAAATTATTTCCACATAATCCAGCGATGAAAAAAGTCTTATCTAACCCGCCCGATAAAGCAAAAACTACGGCATTTAGAAATTCTACATTACAAGGAGGTTATTTCATGTTAGCTGCAAGAGCTTTAGGATTAGATGTTGGGCCAATGTCAGGTTTTGATAACTCAGGAGTTGATAAAGAGTTTTTCAGTGATGGTAGATTTAAGTCAAATTTTTTGTGCAATTTAGGTTACGGTGATGAATCTAAGTTATTAAAAAGACTTCCAAGATTTAAATTTTCTGAAGTTTGTAAGATTCTTTAATTTTTATGAAACAATTTGTTTCTATTTCTACTAATTTATTTCCTCTTTGGATAATAATTTTTTCATTTTGTGCTTTTTTACAACCACAATATTGGGCTAATTTAACTTTTCTTATAATTCCTTTACTCAGTTTAGTTATGTTTTCAATGGGATTAACTCTCAAATTAGAAAATTTTTTAAAAATTTTTAAAAATTTCAAAATTTTATGTCTGGGTATTTTTTTACAATTTATGATAATGCCAATTTTAGGATTTACTTTAGTTAAATTTTTTAACATTGAACAAATTATAGGTATAGGAATCATTTTAGTTGGATGTGCACCTGGAGGAACGGCATCAAACGTTATATGTTATTTAGCAAGAGGAGATGTGGCCCTGTCTATTTCATTAACTATTGTTTCAACAATTCTTGCAGTTTTTTTTATGCCCCTTCTTTTTTTATTTTATACGGGTTCATCAATTGAAATACCTGTTTACCAAATGATGTTCAGTATTTTTAAAATAGTTGTAATACCAGTATTTTTGGGAGTAGTAATAAATAGTATAAAATCAATTAAGTTAGAAAAAATAAAATTATGTTTACCATTAATAGCGGTGTTAGCAATTGTAGTTATTGTTACTATTATTATTGGATCAAATTCTGAAGAAATTTTAGAACAAGGACCAAGGATTTTTTTTATTGTCGTTTTACACAATTTATTGGGAATTTTTATAGGCTTTTATTTTTGTAGAAAAATGAATTACTCAAAAAAAATCTCTAAGACACTAGCGATTGAAATAGGTATGCAAAATTCTGGTCTTGCAACAGCTTTAGCAATAAAGTATTTTGGCTCATTAGCAGGACTAGCCGGAGCTTTTTTTAGTATATGGCATAATATTTCAGGCCCCATTTTGGCTATTTTTTGGAAGAAAAGAAATTAACTAATCGATTTAATAAATTACTTTTATCGATATTAATCGATTTATTTGCATTTTTTATGTGATATTTAGTTTATATGTCACATATTGATGATATTTTAACTCAAAAAGCTAATCTTAAATTTGTATCAAAGGCAATGAAGCAACCACTTCTAACCTTAAAAAAAGAGAAAGAATTAACGAAATTATGGAGTAAAAGAAAAGATGTTAAATCTTTGCATATTTTAATTAATTCATATGAAAAATTAGTAGTTAGTACTGCAATTAAATTTAGAAAATTTGGTTTACCATTTGGAGATTTATTACAAGAAGGAAATATTGGAATTTTAAAAGCGGCTTATAAGTTTGATACCAACATTGATGTTAGATTTTCAACATATGCAAGATGGTGGATAAAATCTTCCATCCAAGAATTTGTTTTAAAAAATTGGTCAATTGTGAGAATTGGATCTACTACTACTCAAAAACTTCTTTTTTTTCAGCTAAGTAGATTAAAAAATAAAATTGAAAATTCTTCATATGAGAATAATGGCTCGGAAACAATATCAGAAAAAATTGCCAAAGATTTAAGAATTAAAATTTCCGATGTTGAAAAAATTTCTGAAAGAGTGATAAAAAAAGATTTATTACTAGATCATGCTTTTAATAATGAGGATGATAATAGAACTCCCTTAGACTTTTTAAATGATAATTCTTTAAATCCTTATGAGATAACATTAAAAAATGATACTAATATTAATAGAAAGAAAGTAATAGCAAAATCTTTAAAAGCTTTAAATGATAAAGAAAAGCATATTATTTTAAGAAGACATTTAAATAGCACACCTTTGACTTTGGAATCTATAGGTAAAGAGTTAAAGATTAGCAAAGAAAGAGTAAGACAACTTGAAGGAAGAGCATTTATAAAATTAAAAAAAAGAATTTTAAAAACAGATAGTAAACAAGATTTAATTTAATCCTATAAAGTTTCCCTTCACTTTGAAATTCATATTATTATAATTCTCAAATAATTATAATAAATATGGGTTATCCTAAAAAACACAGAGGTAGAAGAAAAAGAGGAAGTACGTGGAGAAGAAATAAACGAAGAAATAAAAAAAAGTAATAATATAATTTAATTTTTTCCAGAATCTTTATTTAAACATTTACCAATTTGAGGGTATTTTTTATGTTCTTTATTATCGGGTGTAAGTTTAAAATTTCCATTTTTTAAATTTATATCGAAATATATTTTCGATTCAAACCAAGAGTCATAACCCAAGCCATATACACCAAACCCAGTGAAACTAATAGAATCTTGTTTACTTATATCAATTTTCATTTCTCTTCCCTTTTGAACCCATATAATTCTATTTCTTATAGGAATATATAAAAAAGTATAAGTTTTTGAAATATTTTCTGTTTTACATATAAATTGAATGTTTTTTTCGGTATTTGCTGAACTCATACGAAAAAATAATGAAATAGTAATTAATAATGCTAATTTTTTTATTTTTTGCTACTTCCTTTTTTAGCGTCTTTTTTTGGTTCTTTTTTAGCTTCTTTTTTTGGTTCTTTTTTAGCTTCTTTTTTTGGTTCTTTTTTAGCTTCTTTTT
>PTKO01000032.1 GCA_002937775.1 Alphaproteobacteria bacterium MarineAlpha6_Bin4
TAAAAAATAAAAGTGGTTGGGGCTACAAGTCTCCATTTTGGTATTTTCATAAATTTAAAGCTAAACAACTTTTCATTGGGCTAGACTATAAAAATGGATTTACATTTATGCATTATCCTGAAGAAAAGTTAGGAACAGATTTTCGATTTTTAAAAAATTTTTCTGCCCCCTATTCAGATAAGAATGGCAAAGTAAAAATATTAACTTACCAAATGAATGTTAAAGACCTAAGCAAGGGAGTAGACTGTTATGTAAACCCAAAACTTGATGGTATCTTAATCAAAAACAAAGCATATTTTCGCTATAAAATTAATAATACATATTTTGGCTTAGTTGATCTTGGTATAAGTGGTGATATACTTGAAAAAGAGCTAAAATTGAAGAGTAATTTCTTGATTTATACAAAAGAAATTGCCAAATTAAACAAAAAAATTATAAAAAATTAATATGCCAGAAATAGTAAAAAGAAGTTCAATTAACAATAAATACAACAAATTTATTTCAAATGAAGTAGATAAAGTAAAAGATGTTAAATATGAACTAGTTGGTGGAAGAAAGAATGTTATAAAGCAAGAAAGCAATATTTTTAAAACAGCAAATAGAGCACAAATTGGAAGTTCTATTTCTGTAATTCCTACACTTGACGGCCTACCTAGAATTGACAGATCATTAGTAGATTACAAAAAATATCATAAACATGTTGGCCATGCTGGAAGAACAAATTTTATGGCTATTCAAGCTACAAGAGGATGCCCTTATAAATGCTTTTATTGTGATATTTATAAAACTACTGTAGTTCATTACAGAAGATCGGTGGAAGATATAATGGATGAAGTAAGAATGATAGCTGATTTAGGAGTAAAACGAATTGAATTTATAGATGATATATTTAACGTCAATTTAAAACATTGTGCATCTTTTTTCGAAACAGTGATAAAAGAAGGACTTGATCTTGAATTTATGTTTCCAACTGGATTAAAAGGAGACTTATTAACAAAAGAATTGATAGACATCATGGTTCAAGGCGGAACAAAAGGTATGAATTTATCATTGGAACATGCATCCCCAAGATTACAAAAAGTAATGAGAAAAAATTTGAACGTAGATAAATTTAAAGAAAATACTCAATATATTGCTTCAAAATATCCTTTTGTAGTAGTCGGTATGAATACTATGCATGGGTTTCCAACAGAAACTGAAGAAGAAGCTTATGAAACTTTAAATTTTATTAAAAGTATAAAGTGGGTACATTTTCCTTATATGTTTAATGTTAGAGTTTTTCCAGGTACAGAACTCGAACATTTTGCTTTAGAACAAGGAGTTTCAAAAAAATTAATTGAAGAATCTCAAGATATGTCATATGAAGAAGGTTCACCAACTATACCATTTACAAGAGATTTTACTAAAGGTATAAAAACTATTTTTTTAAGAGACTATGTTCTTAATAAAGAAAGATTACTTGCAATATTGCCACATCAAATGCGTCAATTTACAAAAGATGAGTTAGACCAAAGATACGATGCTTATTTTCCTTCACAAATAAATTCTTTAGATGACTTATTGAGAGTTGCTAAAATAAAATGGTCGGAGCTTGAAGAAAAAAAATGTTTAGATAAGACTAAAATAGAAATACCAAATTTAGAAACAAAAATAAAAAAATATTTCAAACCTAAAAAAAAAGAAAAAGATGCGCTTAATTTGATGTTGCTAGATTTATCAACTTATTACATGAAAGAAGGAGATAATCGTGAATACAATGTTTTAGAACCACCTCTTGGTCTAATGGCATTATTAAGTTTCATTAATGAACAAAAATTTGCAAAACAAGTAAATGGAAAAATATTTAAATCATATATAGATTTCAATAGCAATGATGAATTAGTTAAAATAATAAAAGATTTTAAACCAAATATTATCGGAATAAGAGCAATGACTTTTTATAGAAATTTTTTCCATGATGCTATTGCACATCTTAGAAAATCAGGCATAAAGACTCCTATTGTTGTTGGCGGTCCTTATCCAACAGCTTCTTACACTGAAGTGCTCAAAGATAAAAATATAGATGTGGCTGTTTTATCTGAGGGTGAAATGACTTTATCTGAAATATTGAAAATGTCTTTAAAAAATAATAATCAGTTTCCAACTAAAGAAGAGTTATCAAAAATTCCTGGAATTGCTTTTAGAAAGTAAAAATTCTTTTATAAAGATTTATATTTATTTTCAATAGTTTGAGATATTTTTTCAGCTGTAAGCCCATAATTATCTAATATATCAGAATACTCCCCAGATTTTTTATATTCATTTGGAAGTCCAATAAATAATTGAGGTGGCGCATTATTAAGAGTTGATTTAAAATCTGCAACTGCACTTCCCAAACCTCCTATAACACTATGCTCTTCAACAGTTACTAATAATTTTGAGTCTTTAGATAATTCATCTATCAATTTTTCATCTATTGGCTTAATAGTGTGCATATTGATTACTTTAGCGGACATTCCTTTTCCTTCTAAAATTTTAGCAGCTTCCATTGATTTATGAACCATTGTTCCTGTAGCAATTATTGATATATCTCCTTTGTCTGACAGTTTAATTCCTTTACCAATTTCAAAGTTATAATCTTTATTATAAACAACAGGTTGATTCATACCCCCTGTTAATCTTAGGTAAATGGAATTTTTATGTTTAATTGCTGCTTGGGTAGCTTTCACAGTTTCTGTACAATCAGCTGGTGAAATTATAGTAATTCCAGGTATGGAACGTATAATTGACATATCTTCTATACAACAATGGGTATAACCCAAAGTTCCAAGCACAACCCCGCTAGCAAGTCCAACCATACAAATTTTATGTTTCATATAACCAACATTTACTTTAATTTGCTCACAACATCTCATTGTTTGAAAGGGACCAAAGGTTGCTGTAAAAACTTCTATTCCTTCACTTGATAAACCTGCGGCAATTCCAATTAAATTTTGTTCAGCTATACCTACGTCTAAAAATTTTTCAGGATAGGTTTTTTTAAATCTGTCTAAACCAGCAGATGTCGAAGTGTCAGCTGTTAAAACCATTAAATCATTTTCTTTTCCTAGTTCTAGCATGGTAAGACCGAAAGTTGCCCTTGATCCAATCATTGACCACATTTTAGAATTTTTTTCATCAATTATCATTTTTTTCTAATTCTTGAAGCGCTAGTTCATATTGTGATTTAGACATTACTTTATGATGCCAGTCATTATTGTTTTCAGAAAATGAAAAACCTTTACCTTTTATAGTATTTGCAATAATCGCTAAAGGTTTTGAAGAATTTCTTTTATTACTAAAAGTCTCATGTAATTTTTCTATATCATGTCCATCTAATTCAATTACATCCCAGTTAAAACTTTCCCATTTTTTTGCAATATTTTCTACACTCATAATTTCTTTATTAGTACCAGTTTGCTGTAGATTATTTTTATCAATTATTGCTGTAATATTATTTAAACCAAAATTTGGTGCTGACATTGCTGCTTCCCACACAGAGCCTTCATTGCACTCTCCATCACCAATAAGAACATAAATTTTAAAATTTTTTTTTTGTTTTTTTGCTGCTAATGCCACACCAATACCGACAGACAAACCCATGCCAAGACTTCCATTTGAAAATTCAATTCCTTTTTTTCTATTCATAACCGGATGTCCAAGCAAGTAACTATTACTTTTTTCAAATTCCATTAAATCATTTTTTGAAATTAAGCCAATTTCATGAAGCGCAGTATAGTAGCCAAGCACACCATGCCCTTTGCTAAGTATAAACCTGTCTCTATCTTCCCATTCTGGATTTTTTGGATCATAATTCATAATACTTCCAAATAAGGTAGCTGTAATTTCAACAATAGATAACCCACCTCCAAAATGCGAACTTTCAGCACCTGCTGATAAAGACATATCAAGAATGTTTTTTCTCATTCTTTTTGTCATTATTTTTATATCTTTTATATGATTTTTTTTTTCACTCATTTTACATACCTCCATCAACAGACAACACTTGGCCAGTAATATATTTTGATAAATCAGAAGACAAAAACAGAACAGTATTTGCGATTTCATCAGGAGTTCCAATTCTATTCATAGGTATTCTTTTTAATGTCTCTTCCAAAACTTCTTTTGGTGTACTATCTCTCATCATATCTGTGTCTGTTAGACCAGGAGCTATAGCATTAACTCTGATATTTAATCTTCCTAGCTCCTTAGCTATTACCTTAGTTGAAGTTATTAAAGCTGCTTTACTTGAAGCATAGGCTATACGTCCTTCATTAGCTTCAATTGCCGAGCTCGATGAAATATTAACAATAGAACCTTCTTTTTGTTTTGCCATTTTTTTTACAATATATTGAGTAAATAATAATGTAGAAAAATAATTTATATCGAAAACTTCTTTGATTTTTTCAACTGGCGTCATTTGAAATAAGGAAGTATGTATTACACCAGCATTATTCACTAATATGTTTATATCATTTTCTTCAGAAATTATTTTTTGAGCGCTTTCTTTTATTTCATCCATATTATTAAGGTCAAAGAAAGCTTCTTTAATTATAATTTTATTTTCATCTTGAAGTTTTTTTAAATATTTAGAAAAATTATCATCCGGTTTCCTTGTACATGCCCATATATTTGAGCCATTTTTTGCAAAAGTTTCAATAATAGCTTTTCCAATTCCTCTTTTACATCCCGTAACAACTGCTGTTTTATTTTTAAGTAACATATAATTTAAATTTTATTTTTTTTGTTTTTAAAATAATCTTTCGATACAAGTCCAAAAAATAAAGAGTCACACCATCTTTTTTTTGCCCAAATATGTTCTCTAAATCTGCCATCTAAAGTAAATTTTAATTTTTTAAACATATTGATTTTTTTTTTATCAAAATCATAAATTTCTGCCCATATTCTATGTAAATTTAAAACCTCAAATCCATAACTAAGCAGTAAATTAGCAGCATCAATAGTAAATTTTGAATCAATATAAATTTTATTTTTTCCTATATAAATAGAAAAATCAGCATTCTTATTGATCCAGTCAATATAACATAGCCCACAAGCTCCTATTAGCTTGTTGCTTTTATTTTCTATTATAGAAAACATATGTGTATCTTCCTTCTTTTTTACTACATTTTCAAACCATTGCTTCTGGTTATAGTTGTTAATTTCACGATTTTCTCTAAAAAATATTCTAAATTTTGGATTATTTCTCCAGATTAGTAATTGCTTTAAATCACTCTTTTCAACCGCTCTTAAAGATACAATTTTTCCTTTTAACATTAATAAAAATCCACCTTATAAAGTTCCATTCCTTTTTTTTTATTTTTTTTTAATTTTTTTTTTAGAATTTCTTTTACTTGGTAAGGAGCATAAGAATTTTTTGGAGCAGGTCGTAAAAATTCTACGTCATTCAATGAAATTCTTTTACCAGCTTCCAAATCTTTATTTAGCCTAATGCATCTTCTTTGCAATATATTGCTAGTTTTTTCATTACTTTCTATTATTTTTTTTTCAATTCCTAACGAACTTTCTAATTCTCTAGTTCTTTTAACCATTTCTATCCAAGAATTTGGATCCATAGAAAAATAATGATCAGGGCCAGGTCTCTTTCTATTATCAGTAAAATGTTTTTCTATAATTCTTGCTCCAAGAGATACCGCTCCTAAAACTGTTGCATGTCCTTCTGTATGGTCAGATAATCCTAGAATAGCAAATGGAAATTTTTTTCTATATAAATTTAAAACTCTTAAATTTATGTATTCAAAATTTTTTACACTATTAGTGTAGTTTGTATTGCACTGCATAATACAAATTTTTTTATTATTTTTATAAATTGTGTTAACAGCTCTTTTAACGTCTTCAAACGAAGATGCTCCAGTAGCTAGTAATACAGGTTTTTTTTTTAAAGAAATTGTCTTTAAAAATTCAATCCAAGTAATATCACCTGAACCAATTTTAAAAGCGTGTGAAAATTTATTTACTTTATTTAAAGCATCAAAGTCGTAGGGAGTTGTCATCCATAAAATGCCAATTTTTTTTGCATAATTTACTAATTTTCTATCCCATTCTCTATTCAAACTATATTTTTCATAAGTTTCATAGACGGAATTTTTCCAATTTGATTGATGACCAGCTTTTTTGCCTAATTTTTTAAATCCATAATCGCTAACAATTTTAGGTGCTAAAAAATGTTGGAATTTTACTGCATCTGCTCCACTTTTTTTTGCTAAAAAAATCAATTTTTTTGCTCTTTCAAAATTACCGTCATGGTTAGCAGCTAAATCAGCAATAAAAAAAGTAGGGTGATTTAATCCTATTTTTCTTTTTTTTATAGAAAATTGATTTTTGTCAGTTCTCATTTATTTTTTTTTTAATCTCTTTTTATAAGTTTCTTTTTCAAAAGCATTTTTAAATTTTGTTTTACAAACTTATTAGAAAGATTTGTATAATTAGAAATATCTTCTAAATCATTTTCTCCATTACAGTAAGATAAAATATTTAATACTTTAGTTTTTTCCAAATGTTCTTTTTTATTAAATTTGTTCATTGAATTATATAAATCATATTTAGTTAAAAATGGTTCACATTTATAAACATTTGTGTAAAAAAAATTGTTCTCAACTTCATATATGCACTTTTTTAACATTTCAAAAGAATCTATTAAGCCCTGAGCACTAATAAATTTTAAATTGTCTAAAGAAGTATGGTATTCTTTAAATTCATAAAATTTACCTTTAGAAATACATACAAATGGCAAATTTACTTCAGGACTGCAAAATTGCCTTTCGTCTGATCCTCTATCTATCCAAGGATATGATTTATACTTTTTATAATTTTTATTTAAAACTTTTAAAACAATTTTTTCAGCAAAATTTGTTTCGATATTTTTAACTATAGAAAAATTATTTTTTGTACCTAAACAAGTCAAAACAAACCCTGCTTTAATATTTTTTTTTAATTTTTTAAAATTTTTTGAAATATAACTTATAGATCCGATTGTTTCAGGTATAAATATTATTCTATAAGAATAATAATTATTTCTTTTTAATAAATATTTAGCAATAGCCATAGCAACAACAATTCCAGATGTTTCATTATTTGCCATTGAAGGATGACAAATATTGGTTGAGATTAAAATTTCTTTTTTTGATTTTCCTTTAATATAAAGTTCTCCATAACTCATAGAACCTCTTTTTAAGCTTGAATTAATTACTACTTTGTATTTTTTTGAATTTAATTTTTTAAAGGCGTTATAAGACAAACAAAAACCCCATCTTTTTTTGTAATATGAAGTAACGTAGGGTATAGCATTAGGTTTCTCTTTTATGTAATGCAAATTTTTTTTTAATTCTTTATCAGAAATAACTTTATTCATAGGCGAAGAGTATGAAACAACATGAAGATTGTTTTTTTTATAATCAACAACTTTTATATTTTTTTCATCTTTTATATAAGCATCTTTAATGTTCCATTCATTTGGAACTATCCAATCGAAAACCTTAG
>PTKO01000033.1 GCA_002937775.1 Alphaproteobacteria bacterium MarineAlpha6_Bin4
AAATTTCATGATGGGACTGTCCAAGCAATTACAAAAAAAAAATAATTTCTTTTTATCTATATTTATTTTTTTTTTTATTTCTAATATTTCTTTAGCTAAGGTTTTTTCAAGTAATTTAGAATTAAATGGAAGTTTTACCCAAGGAGGTCTTTTGTTTGGAAAGACTAATTCTAAAAATAAAGTTTATTTTAAAAATAAAAAAATTTTTGTTAATAATAAGGGGGATTTTGTTTTAGCTATAGGAAGAGATGAAGAATTAGAAAATTTAATTGTTATTGAAGGCTCAGTAAAGAAAGAAACTCATAAAATTAAGATATCTAAAAGGAAATATAAAATTCAAAGGATTGATGGTTTGCCAAAAAATAAAGTTACGCCAAACAAAGAAGAAATGAAAAGAATAAAGAAAGAATCTCTAAAAATAAAAAATTCAAAAGGTATTTTCTTAAATAAAACTCTTTATAAAAGTGGATTTATCTGGCCAGTAAAAGGCGTAGTAACTGGGGAATATGGCAATCAAAGAGTTTTAAATGGCAAACCAAGAAGACCACATTATGGTTTAGATATAGCTGCTAAAGCGGGAACAAAAATTGTTGCACCCTCCGATGCTGAAGTTGTATTAACTATGGAAGATAGTTTTTTTAATGGAAAAATGATAATCTTGAATCACGGTCTTGGTTTAAATTCAATATATTCTCATTTAAAAAAAATTAATGTTTTAGAAGGTCAAAAAATAAAAAAAGGTGATTTGCTTGCAGAAGTGGGTAGCACAGGAAGATCGACAGGGCCACATCTTGACTGGCGTATCAATGTTTATAATATTGCAATTGATCCTGAATTATTATTATTAAATCAACCAAAATTTTAACTTACCACCTTCTGTGTAACCATAGCCACTGTCCTGGATTTTTTCTTATCCATTTTTCTAAAATTAAATTAACTTCTGTCATGATTTGTAGAGGTGTTTTATTTTTCCCTTTTTTTTTAATTTTTAGTGGATTATGAAAGGTAATTTTAAATTTTGTATTTTTTATTCTTTCTACCTCAACAGGTATAACTAAAGTTTTTATTCTAAGACTTAATTGCGCCAAAGCATCTGAGGTCATTGCAGGTTTATTAAAGAAAGGAACTTTAATCCCATCATTCATTTTTTGGTCAATTACCAACCCTATACTTCTACCTTTTTTTAAAGAATAAATTAATTGTTTTGCTCCTTCTTTTCCTTTTGGAGCCATAGGTAAGTTCGATCTTAAATATTTTATTAAAAAATTTACAATAGGATTATTTGGTCTTCTAAAAATTGATAAAACTGGCACACCGTTCCTAATTGCAACAATTGGCGAAATTTCCCAATTTGCTATATGACCTGAAAAAAAGATTGCAGGTATTTTTCTTTTTTTTACTAGTAAAAGATTATTTTTTCCACAAATTTCGATTTTATTATTTTTCTCTGGATCTAATTTTGTTAAGTGTGGATATTCACCAGCAACTTTTCCTAAATTTTCCCACATATCCTTTATAATTTTTGATATTTCCTCTTCACTTTTTTCTGGCATTACATTTTTTATATTATTATATGCTTTTTTTGTAATCCCTAGTTTAGGCCCGATTAACGATGCTAGTCTACCCATTAAAAAAGAAGAAATATTTAAAGGCAAAATTTTTAATATAATAAATATTAACAAAAGGGAAGACCCTTCTATTAAATAACTTATTTTTTTTTTTATTTTATACAATTTTCTTTTTTTTTAAAAAATTGATTAAATTACTTTTTTCTTTTAATTCAATTTTTAAATTAACAAAAAAAATTTTATTTCTTTGATTTGAATTTATTCTTTGTTTATCTTTTTCAGTTGATACAAGTATAGATTTATTTTTATTTGCATACTTTATAAGTTCGTCAATCTTTTTTTTACCAAAATTATAATGATCAGGAAAAGCAAAAAATTTTATAACATTTAATTTTTTTTTTTTTAAAGAATTTAAAAAATTTTCTGGTTTTCCAATCCCTGTGAAACCAACTATTTTTTTATTCTTTAATTTTTCAATTCTTTTTATTTTTGAACTAACATGAAAAATTGGAATTTTATTTTTTAATTTTTTTTCTATTCCATACTCATCTTTATTAGAAATAATCAACAAATCTGACTTTTTTAATCTGGGGTTAACAGCTTCTCTCAATGGGCCTGATGGTAATAAAAAACCATTGCCAAAACCAAAACTACCATCAACCATAATAATTTTAAAATTTTGGTGAAGAGAATAATTTTGTAGACCATCATCCAATATAATCAGATCTGCTCCATCTAAAGTGGCCATTACAGCTCCTTCATATCTATTTTTTGAAACCCAGGTTGTAACTAAATCAGAAAGAAGCATTGCTTCATCGCCAACATCTAAATAAGTGTGTTTTTTTTTATCTACTTTAATTGGACCATTCAATTTACCAAGATATCCTCTTGTAACTATATGAACGTTGATTTTTTTCTCTTTAAGTAAATTAGCTAAGTATATAACAAATGGAGTTTTACCAGAGCCTCCAGTATTTAAATTTCCAACACAAACAACAGGCACTCCAACTCTTCCCACTTTTTTTATAGATATTTTAGAAACAAAGAAATATATAGATGTAAAAGGAAGTAAAAGAAAAGTAATAAATTTTTCGATCAAAGTATTATCTCTTCTCCAAAAATTTGGATAACCTAACTTAAATAATGTTAAAAATTTTTGTACCAATTTAACTAATATGATATTTAACTACAATAATGGTCTGCTTCTTTAGTTAATTTTATAAGAATATTTTCTAATTTATTAGATAATTTTAAATCTTGTTTTTTTGAAATATCTTTATTAATTTTTAATGGCTTACCCCAAACAAAACAGCCTTTTCCAAAGGGTAAAGCGACTAAAAATTTGTCCCAACTATTTAAAAAAAATTTATTTTTTACAGAGCATGACAAAGGAAGAATTTTATAACCAGTTAAACCTGCAATTTTGATTATTGCTGAATTCATTTTCATTCTTGGCCCCCTAGGTCCATCAGGCGTTATACCAACAGATTGTCCAGATCTTAAAGTTTTAATAATATTTCTTAATGCTTTGGTTCCACCTTTAGAAGAGGAGCCATGGATAGTATTAATCCCAAAATATTTAACTGTCTTAGAAATCAACTGTCCATCAGGATGTTCACTAATTAGCATATTAATATTCTTCCCTCTTTTCCATGAAAATGGCATCATTAATAATCTTCCATGCCAGAAGCACAAAATAAAATTTTCATTATTTTTCCATAATTTTTCTGGATATTTTTTATCTATATATTTCCATTTTATTGTTAAAGATATTAATTTTATGTATTTAGCTGCTATCCAACATATAATACTATACGCTACTTTGGTTCTAAGAATTTTTTTATAGCTTAACACCCTTTTATTAAACTAAATTTTTTTATCAATATAATCTTCTAAATTAACGATTTTATTTTTTGAACTCTTTTGTCCTGCGAACTGAAGTCTATATAATTTAGAATATAAACCTTTATTTTTCATTAGAGCTTTATGGTTCCCTTTTTCCAGAACCTTTCCATTATCAATAACATATATTAAATCAGCATCAAGAATTGTTGAGAGTCTATGTGCAATAACTAAAGTAGTTTTATTTTTCATTAATTTTTTTAGACTTTTTTGTATATCTTTTTCTGAATCTGTATCTAAAGATGAAGTTGCTTCATCTAATAATAATATTGGAGCATCTTTTAATATGGCTCTTGCAATAGCTATTTTTTGTCTTTGACCACCTGACAACTGTATCCCATGTTCCCCAACTAAAGATCTGTAGCCACTTTTAAAGGATGTAATAAATTCATGAGCATCAGCTTTTTTTGCTGCTTCATATAATTCTTTTTCTGTACAATCTGGTTTTCCATAAGCAATATTAGATCTAATTGTATCGTCAAACAAAGTTACTTCTTGGCTAACTAAAGCAATTTTTTCTCTTATGCTTTGAATTTTATAATTTTTTAAATTTTTTTTATCTAATAAAATTTGACCACTTTTTATATCATAAAACCTAGGTATCAAATTAAGAATAGTAGATTTCCCAGCACCAGTTTTTCCTACTAAAGCTACAGTTTTTCCTCCCGGTATTTTTAAATCAATTTCATTTAATGCATGAGATGTTTTTGATCCATAAGTAAATTTTACTTTCTTAAATTCTACCTCTCCTTTTTTATGAATATATGCTCTTGCATCTGGAGAATCTGTAATACCTGGTTTTTGATCAAGTAGCTGAAAAATTCTATCAGCTGCAGCCAAACCGTCTTGAATGTTTACATTAAAATTTGCTAATCTTTTTAAAGGTTGATATGCCATTAATAAAGCGGTTATAAAAGAAAAAAAAGTTCCAGGTGTGGTTGCTCCACTTATAACTTTTGAACCACCATAAAAAATAACCAATGCTATTGCAATTCCACCTAAAGATTCAAGAATAGGTCTTGTTCGTGACCTCACTCTTACGGATTTATAAATTAACTTAAATAGGTCATCCACAATTTTTTTTGCTCTTCTTTTCTCATATTTCTGCATTGTGTATGCTTTTACATATCTAGCACTTTGGAATATTTGGCTTAATAAACTTGCAAAAGAACCTATTTCGTTTTGGGTAGATGTTGAAATTTTTCTTATTCTTCTACCAATATAAAGTATTGGCAAAACGGCTGCTGGAAAGACAAAAAAAGCTATAATTGCTAAGAACCAATCTTGATAAAACATCAAAGCAATTAGGAAAATTAAAGTCATCGAATCTTTAGCTATCCCAGTTAATGCAGTTGAAACAGATGCTCTTAGCAATCCAACATCAAACGTAAATCTTGATATTAGTTTTCCTGAAGAATTTTTATGAAAAAAGTTTAAATCTGCTCTCATTAAATGTGAAAATAATCTATATCTTACGTCAGAAATTATTCTTTCACCTGAATATTCCATGTAAATAGATTCGCCATAGGATGCAACACCTTTTACAATTGCTATTGTCATTACTGCAATAGGTACTAAAAGAAGTAATTCAGCATTTTTATTTAAGAAAACCTCATCTAAAACAGGCTGCATTAACCATGCGTTTGTAGCAGTTGCCGCTGCTACTATTGCCATGCATATTGCAGCAAGAAGTAATTTTCCAAAATACGGTCTTACATGTTCTCTAACTAATCTTTTTACAAGTTTAATACTTTTTTCGCTTTTATTTTCCATAATTTATCCAGCAACAGTCATATTTTCTATAAGCATAGTTGGAGAATTTAACCCTTGTTTAAATTCTAGGTCATTTGCTAGGATCATTTTTTTAAACATTTCATTTAAGTTATCGGCAATTGTAATTTCATTGACAGGATATGTAATTTCACCTTTATCTATCATAAATCCAGAACCACCTCTGCTGTAATCTCCATTTATTAAATTTACGCTAGAACCCATTAATTCTGTTAAATAGACACCATTTTTAATATTACCAATTAAATTTTCAGGAGAAACATGGCCTGGCTCAAAGTAAAGATTAGTAGGACTCGGGGTAGGAGGGCTTGAAATTCCTCTTGAAGCATGAGCAGTAGATTTTAATTTTAATTGTTTTGCAGTAGCCAAATCTAAAAACCAAGTTTTCAACTGACCATTTTGAACTATTTGAGTTTTTTTAGTTCTCAAACCTTCCCCATCAAAAGGCTTTGATTGCAAACCTTTTTCTTTTAAAGGATCATCTACTATATTAATTTCATTCGAAAATATTTTTTTGTTTAATTTTTTTTTTAAAAAGCTCGTACCTCTGGTTATAGAATTACCATTAATAGAGGCAGATAGGTGTTTTAAAAAACTATTTGCTACCCTAGGAGAAAAAATTACCGGTATTTTTGATGTCTTAATTTTTTTTGGATTAAGTTTTTTTACAGCTAACTCCCCAGCCTTTTTTCCTACAATAGAAGTTTTTGTTAAATCTTTTTCAAAAATACTTGAAGAATATTCATATTCCCTTTCCATCGATGTGCCACGACCTGCAATTAAAACAGCGTACACACTATAACTAGACGATTGGTAACTTACATTTAATCCATTGCTATTAAATAAATGAATTTTTGATTTATTCCATCCAATTTCAGCCCCTTCAGAATTAGTAACCCCTTTAACATTTAAACCTGCTTTTTCAGCTTCAATAACTTTATTTTTTAATGATTTAACTGAAGGTTCTTTATTATCAAAAATTTTTAAGTTGGGAATTGTTTTTATGATATCCTTTTTTGATGCAATTGAACAATAAGGATCTTTTGGAACTGCGCTAACCATTTTTGAAGCTTTATAAACTAGTTCTTCTAGATTTTTTTCTTTTAAATCATTAGAAGACACAATTACTTGTTTTTTATTTTTAATAAAACGTAATCCCAAGTCATTACTTTCAGATCTTTCTAATTTTTCAATTTTTTTTAACCTGCAACCAACATCAATATTTGTATTTTCAACATATACGACATCAATATTATCTGCACCAGCCTTTTTTGATTTTTTAATTAGAAAATCAGCTTTTTCATTTATTTGGGTTTTATCCATTATTATTAATATAATTATTATATATAGTTTAAAAACAAACCAATTGTTATAAAAAATCCATACCAAGAATTTACTTGGAAAATCTTAATAAAATTTTTAGATTTCAGTTTTCTAGTTTTAAAAAAATCATACATAATTTTTAAAGCAAATGATAAAAGAAAAACAAAAAAAATAAAATTAATATTATTTAATATTCCAACTAAAGAAAAAACTATTACAAAAGATAAATAAAAA
>PTKO01000034.1 GCA_002937775.1 Alphaproteobacteria bacterium MarineAlpha6_Bin4
AGACTTCAGCGCAAGCGTAACTGTTGATTTCAAGACCAACTGCTACTTCTGCAACTTTAGGTGTATACCAAGTCATATTATTACCTCCACTGATACTTTTAAAATAATCGGGAAATATGGCATAAAATGGGCAAAATCTAGCAAATTATCGATTACTATATTTTATATAATCAATTACTCTAAAAAAAAAATTCTAGTATCATTCATTTTTTATTTAATGAATAATATTTATCATACTGTAGTCATAGGTGGAGGATGTTTAGGAGTTGCTTCGGCTATTTCTTTAGCTAGAAAACTTAATTCCTCTAAAACCGGAACTAACGTGTGTATCTTAGAAAAAAGTGTGCTAGCTGGTGGTATTAGTTCTCGCCATAGTGGAATTATTCGTTCGGCAAACGCATCAATACAAGCTGCAACATTTGCTGAACAATCAAATGAAATGTGGAGAAATATTAAAGATTTTTGGGGTATAGATATTATTCCAGAAACACCCGGTGCAATATGGATTGCAAGAAATGATAAAAAAGAAGCTGCAAAAACTTGGATAGATTTAGAAAAAAATCTCAATAAATCAAATATAGATTTTTATAGAGTAAAATCTAAAGAAATTAAAGAATTAACTAATAATTTCATCAGAATTAATGAAGAACATGAGATATATTTTCATGAACCTAATGCAATGTTATTCGATCCAATTAAAGTTAGAAATGCTATGTACCATGCATTAGATATTAACAATGTGAAACTTAAAGAAAATACTAGAGTAACTGATTTTGAATTATTACCTGGAAAAAAGATAAAAAAAATTAAAACCAATAACGGCCCGATATTTGCTGAAAATGTTATTAATGCTGCTGGAGGTTGGTCACCACAAATTTTTGATACAATAGGTGTTAAAATTCCAGTAAGTTTACAACCTGTTTATGTTTCTAATTGGTTAATTAGTAATAAGAAATTACCAATGCAATTTCCTATAATTGCCGATTATATTAATTTGTCTTATTTTAGAACTTGGAAAAATGGTGAATTACATATACATCAACCAAGAGATAGATCACCAGCATCCATAGCTAGAAGTTTTGCAGAGGAACCTACTTCGATGAAAGGTGCCGATGTGTTTTTTGATTCATCAAACTATACAGCATCTTATTCTGAAACAAATAAATATGCTGAAATGATTAGAGATAGATTTCCCAACGCTGCTCCATGTGTTTTTAATGGTGGTTATATAACGTTTTTTGATATAACTCCTGATTTAAAATTTATTTTAGGAAAAGATAAAGATGTAAAAAACCTCTATCACTGTCTAGGTGCAGGACAAGCTTTTAAATATGCCCCAATATTTGGCGAATTACTCGCAAACCTTATTCTTGGAAAAAAAACAAAAATAAAAAATTTTAATTTAGATGAATTTTCAATAAAAAGATTTTACAAACCAGAAATGAAAAAATTTTGGGGAACTGTCCAAGGTTCACAAAACACTTTAAAAGTAAGAGAGCAAGCGACTGCGTAAAATTAAATTATTTTTTTTTATCTAAATCTTCAAATTCTACATCAATAATTTTTTCCTCTCTATTTTTTGTTTTTTTTTTAATTAATATATAAAGTAATAGAACGACTATTAATAAAGAAAATATAAATATTAATGATTTCATTTTTTAATTACTAATTCTCCATTTGGTTCCAGTTGGGGAATCTTCTAAAATTATACCATCTATAGCAAGCTCATTTCTTATTTTATCCGCTTCATCAAATTTTTTTTCTTTTCTTGCTTTATCTCTATCAGATATTAGTTTATCTATTTTTTTTTCATCTAAATTTTTAATTTTTTTTTTTTGTTCAATCCATTCTGTTTGAGTTAATTGCAATATTCCTAAATAATTAGCTGCTGATTTTAATTGGTCTTTATTATTTTTATCTTTTGATAATTCATACAATTCTTTCAGTGCTTCTGGTGTGTTTAAATCATTTAAAAGTGCATTAAAAAATTTTTTTGGTGGTGGAACAAATTTATAATTTTTGTCATCCCCAATTATGTCGTAAAGATTTTCCAAATTTTTATTAGCTTGGATTAATATTTTTTCATTCCAATTTAAAGGTTGTTTGTAATGAGCAGAAAGCATTGCAAGCCTAACAGTTTCACCTGTATATTTTTTTAGTATGTCATTAATTAAAATAATATTACCTACTGACTTAGACATTTTTTCTTTATCCATAGAAATAAATCCATTATGCAGCCAATATTTACTTAAAGGTTTTCCATTATGTGCGCAATTGCTTTGAGCAATTTCATTTTCATGATGAGGAAATATTAAATCATTTCCTCCTAAGTGAATATCTATAGTTTCCCCCAAATAAGTTTCAATCATACTTGAACATTCTATATGCCATCCTGGGCGGCCTCTTCCCCAAGGGCTTTCCCAACCAACTTGATCTTCTTTGGATGGTTTCCATAAAACAAAATCCATAGGGTCTTTTTTATATGGAGCAACTTCAACTCTAGCGCCTTCTATCATTTCATCTTTTTTTCTTTTTGATAGATCTCCATAATTTTTAAATGAAGGAACATGAAATAAAATATGATTTTCTGCTTCATAAGCATTTTTTTTTTCTAAAAGAGTAGATATCATTTTTATAACTGAGTGTATATTTTGTGTAACTGTTGGCTCTATATCAGGTGGCAGTACATTTAAAGTGCGCATATTTTCTTGGTAAATTTTTGTGTATTTTAGGGCAATAACCTCAATTGTTACGTTTTCCTCTTTTGCCTTTTTGTTAATTTTATCATCAATATCAGTAATGTTTCTCACATAAACAACTTTTTTAAATAAATTTCTTAAAATTCTAACTAAAATATCGCCAACAACTGCTGGTCTAGCATTTCCAATATGTGGGTGATTGTAAACTGTTGGTCCACAACCATAAACTTTTACAGTATCACCTAGAGGTTTAAAGGACTCTAATTTTTTTGATAATGTATTAAATATGTTTAAATTCATTTATTTTTATATCTTATAATAAATTATGAAAAAAATTCTGACTATTTTAGTTTTATTTTTATTAACCAGTTGTGAGACTGTTCCAGTTAGTGAAAGAAAGCAATTAATACTTTTACCTGATAGTTATATAAATAAACAAAGCGCAAAAGCCTATCAACAATTTTTAAGCAAAGCAAATGTTGTTTCTAAAAGTAACCCACAAAATCAGGAATTACAGGTCATAGCTAATGATATAGAGAAAGCAATCCATCAATATTTTATTTTAGAAGATAAAGAGGATCCAACAAAAAAATATAATTGGGAAGTAAATTTAGTAAAAGAAGACCAAGTAAATGCATGGGCAATGCCAGGGGGAAAAATTACATTTTATACAAAGATTTTAGAAATCGCCCAAAATAAAGATGGAATTGCTGCAATAATGGCACATGAAATGGCACATGTAATTGGTCGTCATGGAAATGAAAGAATGAGTCAGGCTTTATTATTAGATGTTGCTACCTCTGTGGCACAAACTGCAACTGGTACAAGCCTTCAAGGAGGAGCTAAAACAACTTATAACTTGTTAAGAACATATGGGATTTTTTTACCTTTTGGGAGAAAACAGGAAGCTGAGTCCGATTACTTGGGTTTAGTTTTTATGACTATAGCTGGATATGATCCTAATGAGACAATTAAATTATGGGAAAGAATGGCTGCGCATGCAAAAGAAAAAGGAGGATCACCCCCTGAGTTTATGAGCACTCATCCATCAAGTGAAAATAGAATTGAAAATTTTAAAAAATGGATTCCAGAAGTTAAAGAAAAATATTCTCCCTATCAGCACAATTATTTTTTTATGAAAAATTAAAAAAAAGATTTTTTTTCTTGTTCTTGGGCTCTTTGATTAATTCTATCATGGACACTCATATTATTACTTCTATTTCTTTTTCTTATAATATGAATATAAATAATCAGATTAATAAAAATTAAACCCCCAGCTAAATAATATTTTGTATTTTGGTCTAATCCAGTTGGATATAAAAATTGAGTAATGTATTGATCTACAAAACTAGATCTATAGCTTTCACCACCACCTAATTCACTTAACCAGTTTTCAAGTGGAGTTAAAGGACAAATTGAACCACTTAACTCAACCCAAAAGCCCCAAAAAACTGCCGGTATGTGTAAATAGGGACAATTTCGCCAGAAGTAATAAATTAATCCACCAAAGATCACAAAAAAAACAAAAGCAAAGTGGATGCAAACAACTATGTCTGCTAATATAGAATACATATAAATTTTATAATAAAAAAACTTATTTTTATTAAATTATATAACAGTTTTTAATCCATGGTTATTAAAAAAAAACTAACACCTGAACAACACCACATCTGTAAAGAAAAAGGAACTGAGCAAGCTTTTACCGGAAAGTATTGGAATTTAAAAGATAAAGGTATTTATAATTGTATTTGTTGTGAAACAGAACTTTTTTCTTCTGATACAAAATTTGATTCAGGAACAGGTTGGCCTAGTTTTTTTTCACCTATAAATAAAAATAATATTAAAGAAATAGAGGATTTATCTCATGGAATGCAAAGAACAGAAGTAATATGTTCTAATTGTGATTCACATTTAGGACACTTGTTTTCAGATGGACCTAAACCCACAGGACTTCGCTATTGTATTAATTCAGCTTCATTAGAATTTAAAAAAAAATGAAAAAAAAAGGATTGGTTATTCTATCTGGAGGACAGGATTCAACTACAGTTGCTTTATTTGCCAGAAGTGAATGTAAAGAACTACATGGTATTACTTATGATTATGGGCAAAAGCATAAAACTGAAATTAATTCTGCAAAAAGAATAGCTAAGTTCTTAAAATTTAAAACACATGTAATAATTAAAATTCCGAATATTTTAAAAAGTACTTCTCCCTTAATTAACAAAAAAAAAAAATTAGAGAAATATGATTCTTACAATGAAATAATAAAAGGTATTGAACCAACTTTTATTCCTTCAAGAAATATATTGTTTTTGACAATTGCAAGTAACCAAGCGGTTTTAATTGAATGTAAAACTATATATATGGGGGTTTGCGAGGAGGATTACGGTGGTTACCCAGATTGTAGAAGGATTTTTATTGATAGTATGGAAAATTCTTTAGGTTTGGGAATATCAGGGTCAAAAAAATATATAAAGATTAAAACACCTTTAATGAAATTAACAAAAATGGAAAGTATTAAAATTGCTATAAAAAAATGTAAAAATATGGAAGAATTTAATAAAATTTTTAAAGAAACTCATACATGTTATGATGGAATAAAAGGTGGATGCGGAAAATGCCACGCTTGTATGTTAAGAGATAGGGGCTTTAAAGAAGCTGGAATTAATGATCCTATTTGGATATTAAGAAAATAAATTTATGTATAGTGTAAAAGAAATTTATTATACTTTTCAAGGAGAAGGCGCTTACTCAGGTAGACCTAGCATATTTTGTAGATTTTCTGGCTGTAATCTTTGGTCAGGTAAAGAAAAAGATAGAAAAAAAGCAAAATGTAATTTCTGTGACACAGATTTTGTAGGCACAGATGGAACTAATGGTGGAAAATTTTTTAGTGAAAAAGAATTAGGAAAAAAAATTATCTCTTTGTGGAAAAATCAAAAAAATAAAAATAAACCTTACGTTGTATTCACTGGTGGAGAACCATTATTACAATTAGATAAAAAATTAATAAATTTTTTAAAATTATCAAATTTTGAAATAGGGATTGAAACTAATGGAACTATTGATTTGCCTTGTGAAATTGATTGGGTTTGTGTAAGTCCTAAACATGAAAAAGATTTTGTTTTAAAAAAAGGTGATGAGTTAAAATTAATTTTTCCCCAAAATAAAATTAATCCTAAAAGTCTTGAAAATTTAAATTTTAAATATTTTTTTTTGCAACCAATGGACGGACCTTATCTAAAAAAAAATTTAAAAAAAACGTATGAATTTTGTAACAAAAATAAAAAGTGGAAAGTTAGCTTGCAACTTCATAAAATGTTAGGAGTAAGATGAACGATATATTTGAAATTACAAAACAATTTACTTTTGAAGCCGCGCATTATTTTCCTAATATGCCCAAAGGTCATATTTATAGAAAAATCCATGGACATTCTTTTGTTGTTGAAGTTACATTTCATGGAAAAAAAAATAGAAATAATCAATGGGTAGCTGATTTTGACAGTATATCTGCTACTTTAGAAAAAATAAAAAAAAAACTAGATCATAAGTGTATAAACGATATTAAAGAAATCGGTTTGCCCACTCTAGAAAATATTTCCTCTTGGATTGGAAAACAATTAAAAAAAAAATATTCTAACGTTTATTCAATTAAATTAAGTAGGCCTTCATGCGGAGAATTTTGCTTATATAAGATTAAGTAACTATAAATTGATGTTACTCAAGAATATTTCTCATTTTTTTTCTTTTTTTAAACATTTCTATTTTAGTTAAATATTTATCTTCATTTTCATCAATCTCCGAGAAAAATTTTTGATTTCTTAATTCAAATTCATTTTGGGTTATAATTTTATCTTTATTTAAATCCAATCTGTCAAATCTTCTTTGCCTAATTTGTTGAAATTCATAATAATCAATTTTTCCATCATTATTTAAATCTATTTCTTTAAAACCTTTCTTTTCTTTTTCTGTACCTA
>PTKO01000035.1 GCA_002937775.1 Alphaproteobacteria bacterium MarineAlpha6_Bin4
AATGAGTTAAAGCTAATTCTATTAAATTTTGATTTTTAAATTTATAATTAATTTTTTTTTCGAAATCATTAACTTTCATAATAAATATTTACTTTCTTATTTGGAACTTTCCCAATTCTGTCAAATCTTATTCTCCATTTCCAAAATTTTTTTAAACCATAATTTTTTTTATCTATTGAGAAAAAAATGATTTCTGCTCTTCCTACTAAATTTTCAAATGGAACAAAACCTACATAGTTTAAAATTCTACTGTCAATTGAATTATCTCTATTATCGCCCATAAGAAAAAAATTATTTTCTGGAACTGTATAAACTATTGTATTATCGCCAGGAGCATCGTTTCCTTTTAACTCTCTAATAAAATGTTTTTTTCCATTAGGAAAAATTTCAACGTAATCAAAGTCATTTAGATTATCGTTATGAACTTTGATTGATGAATTTAGGATGCTATCTCTGTAGACTAAATTGTTGTTTATAAATAGTGTTCCATTTTTAACCTGCACTTTATCACCAGGTAATCCTACCAAAGTTTTTACATAATCGGTTCTGTTATCGTTTGGTGTTTTAAATACTACAACGTCCCCTCTTTCAGGTTTTTTTGCTAATATTCTTCCTTTAATCAATGGAATTGAAAATGGTAGAGAATGTTTACTATATCCATATTTATATTGTGAAACAAATATAAAATCTCCAATTAGTAAAGTTGGTATCATTGATCCTGAAGGAATTGTAAAGGGTTGAAAAAAGAATGTTCTTATAAATAAAGCTATAGCCCCAGCAGATAAAATTATTTTCAATGCTTCAAACTTGCTTTCACTGGTTAAAACAATATATAAAATTAAAAGTATTAGTAAAATAATTGATAATTGCATAAGATTATTACTTTTTTTTAAGACTTATAATTACATTAGATATTACATATTCTTTTTCATCTGAAATAGAAATATTTATAATAGCTTCGTAGCCATTCGGAGTAATTCTTTTTAAATGTTGTTTTACACGTTTACTTAAATTTATTGAAGGCTTGCCACTTTTTTCATTCCTTAATGAAATATCTTTAAAATAAATATTTTTTGTAAATCCAGTGCCTAATGCTTTAACAAAAGCCTCTTTAGCAGCAAATGATTTGGCCAACTTACTAGCCATTAAAGATTTATTACTATTTTTTTTTAATTCGTTTTCTGAAAAAATTTTTTTTATGAATACTTCACCATATCTATCTAAAGCCTTTTTCACTCTTGATACTTTTATTAAATCTATCCCTGTCCCTAAAATCATAATATACTAGGCTGATTTAAGATAAAAATTTCTTTTTCTAGAATTTTCTATTATTTTTTTCATTTTTATAATAGAGTTTTTTAAGCCAAAAAACACCGCCTCACCTATTATAAAATGACCAATGTTTAGTTCAGATATTTCATTAATTTTAGCTATTTCCTTTACATCATCATATTTTAGACCGTGCCCAGCATGACATTCTAAATTGTTTTTTTTAGTGAATTCTGCGCATTTTTTTATTTGCAAGAATTCTTTTTTTTTATTTCTTTTGTTTTCACAAAACTCTCCAGTATGTAATTCAACAGAAAAAACTTTTAATTCTTTACAAGCAGTAATTTGTTTTATACATGGGTCTACAAAAAGACTTACTTTAATATTATAATTTTTTAGTTTTTTTATAATGTAAGAAATCCTTTTTTTATTTTTTAACACATTTAAACCACCTTCTGTTGTTAATTCTTTTCTTTTCTCAGGAACTAGACAAACTCTTTTTACTTTTGTATTAATTGCAATTTTTAGCATTTCATTTGTAGGAGACATTTCTAAATTTAGTGGAATTTTTAATTTTTTTACTAGTTTTTTAATATCAATATCAGATATATGTCTTCTGTCCTCTCTTAAATGAGCAGTTATATTATCAGCTCCAGCAGACTGTGCGATTAATGCAGCTTTGATGGGATCTGGATGTAAACCACCTCTTGCGTTTCTAATTGTAGCCACATGATCAATATTTATTCCTAATTTTAATTTATTATTCATTTATTTTCCCTTAATTCTATTTACTGATGAAACAGTATTTAAAGATCTAATTGATGCAATAATATTAGTAAAATGATTTAAATTTTTTACTTTCACATCTACAAGCATTTCAAAAAAAGTCTTTTTTCTTGATGTTAATTTTAAGTTGATGATATTCCCTTTATTATTACCTATAGCTGAAGCTATTTCTCCTAAACTTCCTGGTTCGTTTATAACGATAATCATTATTCTGCCAACATAATCTTCTAAAGTAACTTTTTTACTATCCCAAGAAAGTGAAATAATATTTTTTTTTAAATATTTTCCAATCTCACCGCAATCAATTGTGTGAACTGCAACACCTTTGCCTTTGACCATTGCTCCTATAATCTTGTCCCCTGGCATAGGACAACAGCACTTAGAATAATTTATTGCAAAGCCTGGCAATAATCCTTTTAATGGCATTGGGTTCTTTTCTTTTTTTAAATTTTTTTCATATTTTATGTTTTTTATTTTTTTTAGAGATGGATAAATTGCATGTAGAACTTTTAATGGATCAAAATTTCCTTTACCTATTCTAAAATATAAATCATCAATAGTTTGTAATTTAAAATAACTTAATGTTTGCTTTAAATTTGACTCATCAAAAATTTGGTTATTTTTTGAAAAAAAATGTTTTAAAATTTTTAAACCAAGAATAGAGTATTCATTATATTCTTTAGTTTTTATAAATTTTTTAATTCTACTTTTTGCTTTAGGAGTTTTAACAAATTCAGACCAATTGGGTGATGGACTTTGTAATTTTGATTTTATTATTTCAACCTGGTCCCCATTCTTCAAATAATTTTTTAATGGAGTAATTTTTCCATTAACCTTCGCACCGGCACAAACATCTCCTAAATTTGAATGAACAGCGTAAGCAAAATCAATAGGTGTGGATTTTTCAGGTAAAGCAATTAAATCACCTTTTGGTGTAAAACAAAAAACTTGGTCTTTAAACATATCCATTTTTGTATTTTCTAAAAATTCATCCGGTTCTGCTGATGTTTCAACTATGTCTACTAGTTCTCTTACCCATTTATACTTTTTTCCTTCTTGTAAATTTATTTTATTTTTATATTGCCAGTGTGCTGCAACTCCAAATTTTGCAATTTTTTCCATTTCATTTGTTCTTATTTGAACCTCAATCTTTTGCTTTGCTGGACCAAATATTGAAGTATGTATAGATTTATAGCCATTTTGTTTTGGCAAACTTATATAATCTTTGAATCTACCTGGGACAACTGGGTAACTTGTATGAATTGCTTTAAGACTGGCGTAACATTGATCGATATCTTCAACAATTATTTTAAATGCCATTATATCTGATAGTTGTTCAAAACTTATATTCTTCCTTTTCATTTTTCTCCATATAGAATATGGCTTTTTTTCTCTTCCAATAATCTCGGCTTTTATATTATTTTGTTTTAATATTTTATTTAATTGATTGATAATTAATTTTATATTATTTTTTCCTTGGGATTTTAGAAAATCTATTCTCTTAATTATAGTTAATTTAACATTTGAATTTAATTCTTCAAAAGCAAGATCTTCTAATTCATCTTTTATTTTTCTTACACCTATTCTATCTGCTAATGGAGCAAATATTTCTAAAGTTTCATTAGATATTTTTTTTTTCTTTTCAAAATCTTTTAAAAATTTAATTGTTCTCATATTGTGAAGTCTGTCTGCTAATTTTACAAAAAGTACTCTTATATCTTCTGAAATTGCTAAAATAAACTTTCTTAAATTTTCCACCTGTTTATTTTTATTATTTTTGTCTAATGTAATTTTTGATAATTTTGTAACGCCATCAACTAAGTTGGCAACTTCTATTCCAAAATTTTTTTTTATTTCTTCTTTTGTTGCCAATGTATCTTCGATTACATCGTGTAATAAACCAGTTATAATAGATTTTTCATCTAACTTCATTTGAGCTAAAATATTAGCAACTTCAAATGGGTGAGAAAAAAAAGGATCTCCTGACGCTCTAGTTTGAGCTCCATGAGCTTTTTTTCCAAAATTATATGCTTTATTTATATTTTCAGCATTTATATTAGGAAAATAATTCTTAACTTTTTCAACTAGTTTTAAATGTTCCTTCATTTTCTTCTTATTATTATAATATAATTATTAAAATTTATTTTTTATATAAAAACAAATTTTAAAACTTTGTTAAGTAAAAAAATATATTATATTATTTTTTTTTGTCCGTTTCTATTTCTTCAAGTAAAGACAGGTTTTTTTGGAATGATTTTATAAGCTCTAATTTTAAATAGTTCAATGATACTTTCTCGTTCGCAATTTCCCTTAAAGAAATTACTGTATTTTTATCATTTTCTTTATCTAAATCTGTTGGTTCGCCTTGATTAAGTTCTTTAGCTCTTTGAGAAGCATACAAAACTAAATCAAAGGGATTTGATATTTTTTTGATACAGTCTTCTATTGTAACTCTTGCCATAATTAATGTTAACATAATACAAATTTTGATTTGATCAACTAATTTTTATATTTTTAGTATTTTTTTTTTATAATTGAGCTTATTTAATAGCTTATCTAAACTAACTTTTTTTATTGGATGTTTCCATTTTGGGCTTATTTCTTTTAACGGCAATAAAACAAAGGGTCTTTCATGCATTCTAGGATGAGGTGTTATTAATTTATTTTCTTTATAAATTACTTTTTTCTTATAATCAATAATATCAAGATCTATAATTCTTGCTTCGTTCTTTTTTTGTCTTAGCCTGCCAAAAACTTCTTCTATTTTTAATAAATATTCCAACAACTCTATTGGGGTTTTATCAGTATTAATTTCAACAACTCCATTTATAAACCATGGTTGGTTTGAAACAGGGACGGGTTCGCTTTTATACCAAGATGAAATCTTGCAAACAGTAACTTGTTTTTTTAAAGCAAATATAGCTTCTTTACAATTTTCAATTGGTTTTTGGTTTTTATTACCGCTTAAATTTGAACCTATTCCTATATATATCAATTTAAAAATCTAAAATTAAATTAACTTTTTTTGCCTTTTCCATTCTTTTTCTTTTTTGCTTTGTCTTTTATCATATTTTTTTTTTCCTTCTCCTATGGCTATTAATAATTTTGCAAAACCTTTGGTAGAAAAATAAATTTTTAATGGAATTAAAGAAGAACCTTTTTTATTAATATTGCCTAACATTTTTTTTATTTCTTTTTTTTTAAATAATAATTTTCTTGTTCTACTAACTTCATGATTTAACATGCCAGAAGATAAATATTGGGGGATGCTTGAATTTTTTAAAAAAATTTCTCCATTTTCTTGACTAATAAAAGCATGTGAAATATCAGCACGATTACTTCTTAAAGATTTTACCTCGCTACCTTTCAAAACAATCCCTGCTTCGAATTTATCTCCAATTTTATAATCGTAACTAGCTCTTCTATTAGTAGCTATAGAATTATTTTTCTTTTTTAACATTTATTTTTTAATAGGTTTAATTTTTAATTTATTAATTACTGATTTTATTTCTTTTTTCGTACTATTTGCTATGCCGACCAGCGGAAGTCTCAATTCATCAGAACATATTTTTAATAACGAAGCAGCATATTTCACAGGTCCTGGGCTAGTCTCTAAAAAAAGAGCGTTGTGCAAAGGAAACAAAAGAGAATTTAATAATTGAGCTTTTTTAAAATTATTTTTTTGCCAAGCATTGTGTAAATCTGAACAAAGTTTTGGTGCAATATTTGCAGTAACTGAAATACAACCTTGTCCTCCCTGAGATAAAAAAGGCAAAACAGTGGCATCTTCACCAGAAATTTGGCAAAATTTGCTTCCAATTTCATTTGAAATTAATAAAGGTCTACTTAAATCATTTGTAGAATCTTTTACACCAATTATATTTTTTAGTTTTGATAATTTTTTCATTGTTTCTATAGATATATCTACAACACTTCTTCCCGGTATGTTGTAAATAATAATAGGAATATCACAACTATCGTTAATAGATTTAAAATGATGATATAATCCTTCTTGAGTAGGTTTGTTGTAATAAGGTGTTACAATTAAAACAGCGTCTGCGCCAGCTTCTTTTGAATAATTAGTTAAACTTATAGCTTCATGAGTAGAATTCGATCCTGTTCCAGCTATTACCGGGACTCTTCTGTTAGATGCTTCAATACATAAATCTATAACTCTTTCATGTTCATCATGGTCTAATGTTGGGGATTCACCTGTAGTTCCACAAGGAACAAGGCCGTGAGAACCTTGGTTTATTTGCCATTCAACAAAATCTTGAAAGGCTTTTTCGTCTATCTTGCCATTTTTTAATGGCGTTATTAATGCAGTTATTGAACCTTTAAACATTTAAAAATTAAATAAAATATTATAAAATATAGTAGTTTTATTTAGTTTCATTTAGTATAAAAACAAATTAAAAAAATGTTCAGAAATGTTTTAATTTTTTTATCATCCATATTTTTTTTTTTTTTTT
>PTKO01000036.1 GCA_002937775.1 Alphaproteobacteria bacterium MarineAlpha6_Bin4
AAAACTTCAAAATTTAATAAATGCTATTTTGCTTTTGAAGATATGTTAAAAACTAATGCTGATGGATGGTTTCCATATACTCCTGCTCTAGGAATTATGTATGGACTTAGAGAGGCCTTAAACATGATTGATGAAGAAGGATTAGAAAATGTTTTTAAAAGACATCATAGACTTGCTGAAGGAGTTAGACAGGCAGTAAAAGGATGGGGTTTAAAACTTTGTGCAAAAGATAAAAAATGGGAGTCGGATACAGTAACTGCTATTTATGTTCCAGAAGAATTTGACTCAGCAAATGTTATAAAAACCGCATATCTTAAATACAATTTAGCTTTAGGAGCAGGCTTATCTAATGTAGCAGGCAAAGTTTTTAGAATTGGACACTTAGGTGACTTAAATGAACTTATGTGTTTAGGTGCAATTTCAGGAGCTGAAATGGCAATGCGTGATGTTGGAATTGATATTAAGCCAGGAAGTGGAATAGCTGCTGCTGAAGAATATTATAGAGAAACAGCACCTGCTTTACCAAATGATTAATTTTAATATCTTAAATGAAACAAAAAATAGTCTTTTTAGATAGAGCGACAATTGAAAAAAATATTGTAGTTAGAAAACCTAATTTTGATCATGATTGGGCTGAATTCGATTATACCGATCATAATGATAGCAAATTAATTTTAGAAAGACTAAAAGGTGCAACAATTGCTATTATAAATAAAGTTCCAATGAGAGAGGAAAATCTAAAAAAATTACCTGATTTAAAAATGATTGCAGTTGCTGCTACTGGGACTGATGTGGTAGATAAAGATTATTGTAAGGATAATGATATAATAGTATCAAATATTAGAGGATACGCTATAACGACTGTCCCAGAACATACTTTTGCTTTAATTCTAGCTTTGAGAAGAGGTATTATAGGATACAAAGAGGACGTTGTTAAAGGTGAATGGAAAAAAGCTAATCAATTTTGTTTTTTTAATCATGAAATTAGAGAATTAAACAACAGTACATTGGGTATAATTGGTGAAGGAGCAATAGGACAAGGAGTAGCTGATATTGCTAGAGGATTTAATATGAATATTTTATTTGCTGCGCATAAAGGTGTTGATGGTTTAGGCCCTATGTATACACCATGGGACGAAGTTTTAGAAACAAGCGACGTTATAACTCTTCATTCCCCATTATTGCCACAAACTAAAAATATGATTTCATTACCAGAGTTTAAGAAAATGAAGAAAAAGCCTATTTTAATTAACACAGCTAGAGGAGGACTAGTTAAGGAAGAAGATTTAGTTGAGGCTATTGAAAAAGGTTATATTTCAGGCGCTGCTTTTGACGTTGTAACTAAAGAACCAATACCAGATGATCATCCTTTTTTTAAGATTGTTAAAAGACCAAATTTTATACTTACCCCTCATGTATCTTGGGCGAGTATGGAAGCTATGCAAATTTTATCTGATCAACTAATCGATAATATAGAAAACTTTGTTGCTGGAAAGCCAAGCAATGTTGTTTCAGGAGATTTTTAATTATATTTTTAATACAACTCTATAATCATTAACATTAGTTAGTGTGGGCCCTGTGTTTATTAAAGAATTAAGTTTTTTGAAGAAGGTGTAAGAGTCGTTTTTTTTTAAAAATAATTGAGGGTCCAATTTTAATTGTTTAGATTTATTTATTATTTTTTTATCAAAATAAACACCGGCATTATCTTCAGAACCATCTATGCCATCAGTGTCGCATGAAATTAAAGCTATATCCTCTCTATTTTTAACTTTGTTAAACAATGATAATGCATATTCAGAATTTCTCCCACCTTTACCAGAACCACTAACAGTAACTGTGGTTTCTCCACCTGATATTATTGCAAATTTTCTTTTATTATTTTTTAAAATTTTTTCTGCATGTTTAATTGCTACTTTGCGTGACTCACCTTTAATATTATCACCCAAATTAAGAGTTTTAATTTTATTTTTTTTTAAAAAAGATTCTGATTTTTTTAACATATCTTTCCCGCTTGCTAATAAAATATTTTTAACATTTTTAAAAATAGGATTATTTTTCTTTGGATTTTCAATAATTTTTCCTTTAACTCCATTTTTTAAAAATCCATAAATTTTTTTGTTTTTAATTTTATATTTTTCAAGAATTTTAATTGCCTTTTTAAAAGTAGTTGGATCCGGACAACAGGGACCTGAAGCTATATCTGTAATATTATTTCCTGTTACATCTGATATGATGAGAGAAACAATTTTTGCATTTGTATAGGTTGGTATTTTACCTCCATGAATCTTTGACAAATGCTTTCTTACTGTGTTTATTTCGCTAATTTCGGCGCCACTATTTAACAAATCTTTTGTCACATATCTTAAATCATTCATATTTAACCCTTTTTGAGGAACAGACATTAGACTTGAACCGCCACCACTAATTAAACATAAAAGTAAATCATCCTTACTTAAATTACTGATTTTGCTAATGAAATTATTAGCTGCTTTCATACCAGCTGTATCTGGCATTGGATGACCAGATTCAAAAACTTTAATTTTTTTAGTTTTAATAGAATGCTTGTATCTTGTAATAACACTTCCATTTAAAGGTAGATTTTTTGGCCAATTTACTTCTATTGCTTTTGCCATTGAAGCAGCAGCTTTACCAGCTCCAATTACATAAGTTTGTCCTTTAGGAGGAGGAGGTAGCTTATCTTTAATAATATTCTCAGGTTTTACCGCATCTAAGCCAGCTTTAAATGAATTAATTAATATTTTTTTTGTATCCATAACTTAAATAACATGAAACTTTGAGTTACAAATTGTGTATTGTAAAATAATTTCAAAAATATGATATTTATTTAATTATTAATTGGGATAATTTTCTATATTTTTTCAAAATAATTTTATTTATACATGATTAACAACTCTCTAAAAATAATTATTTTAGCTGCTGGAGAGAGCAAAAGAATACTTTCATCCAAATCAAAAATTTTACATACAATTGGAGGAAAAACAATTCTTGATCATGTTATAGATAATGTGGGTAAATTAGTTAATAAAAATAATATTAACATAGTAATTAGTCCAAAATTAAAACAATTAAAAAAAGAATATAAAAAAATTAGTTTTTCTTTCCAAACAAATCCACTTGGAACAGCACATGCGGTTTTATCATGTAAAAATTTTTACTCAAAAAAAAATCAAGATATTTTAATACTTTATGCTGACAACCCTTTTATAGATAAAGAAATTATTAATAAAATGGTTAATTTAAAGAAAAAAAATAATTCTGATTTAGTTTTGTTAACTGTTAATACAAATAAAAAAAATGAATATGGCAGAATTGTTTTAGATAAGGAAGATAAAGTTAAAAAAATCGTTGAGTTTAAAGATGCAACAAGCGATCAAAAAAGAATCTCAATTTGTAATTCTGGAATTATGTTATTTAAAAGCGAAGTTTTAAAAAGATTGATTAAAAAGATTAAACCTAAAAATAAAAAAAAAGAATATTATTTGACTGATATTATAGAACTAGCAAACGAAAATAATTTAAAAGTAGATTATATAAAATCTAATTTCTTGAAAACATTAGGTGTTAATACAAAACAAGAGCTAGCTATTGCAGAGGAAAACTTTCAAAATACTTTGAGAAAAAAATTTATTTCTTCAGGGGTAAAGTTATTGGACCCAAAAAGTGTTTTTTTTAATCATGACACAAAAATAGGGAAAGATGTAGTTGTTGAACCAAACGTTTTTTTTGGACCAGATGTAACAATTAAAAACAATGTTCATATAAAGGCTTTTTCTCATATTGAAGGTGTAAAAATTTTAGATAATGCAGTTATAGGACCCTTTGCAAGATTAAGACCAGGAACAGTTATAGGTCCTAATAGTCATATAGGAAATTTTGTTGAAATAAAAAAATCAAATATAAAAAAGAATTCTAAAATTAATCATTTAACCTATTTGGGCGATACTAGTGTTGGTAAAAATGTTAATGTTGGAGCAGGGGTTATAACTTGTAACTATGATGGAATAAAAAAGAATAAAACTATAATTGAGGACAATGTATTTATTGGTTCAAATGCTTCATTAGTTGCTCCAATAAAATTAGAAAAAAGTAGTATAGTTGGCGCTGGTAGTGTAATTACACAATCAGTAAAAGAAAAAGCTCTAGCTGTTGAAAGAAATTTACAAAAAACATTTCCAAACTATAGAAAAAATAGGAAAAAATAAATCATGTGTGGAATAATCGGTGTAATAGGACACAGCAAAGTTTCATCTTTATTAATAGAAGGTTTGAAAAGATTAGAGTACAGAGGCTATGATTCCGCAGGAATTGCAACCTTATTAAATGGAAGAATTGATAGAAGAAGATCTTTAGGAAAAATTGAAAATTTAAAAAAATTATTAAAAAAAAATCCTATTAAAGGTAATGTTGGAATTGGACACACTAGATGGGCAACTCATGGAATCCCAAGTAAGACAAATGCTCATCCTCATTCCAGCGGTGATGTGGCTGTTGTTCATAATGGAATAATTGAAAATTATGACAAGATACGTAAAAAATTAGAAAAAGAAAAAATTATTTTTGAATCTGACACAGACACAGAAGTCATCGCTCATTTAATTAGTTTTTATTTAAAAAAAAAATTATCCCCTTTAAAAGCAACTATTACTGCTTTGAAAAAAGTTGAAGGAGCTTTTGCATTAGGAATAATATTTTCGGGAATTAATAATTATTTAATTTGTGCAAAAAGAGGAAGCCCATTAGCAATAGGTAAAGGAAAGAATTGTAATTATATAGGTTCTGACAGTATTGCTCTTGCTCCATTAACTCAAAAATTGTGTTATTTAAATGAAGGAGATATTGCGGAAATTACTTCTAAAAACTTTAAAGTTTATGATCAAAATGGTAAAAAAGTTAAAAGAAAAATAACGATTACATCTTTATCAAAAAATAAAATTAAAATGGGTGGTTATAACCATTTTATGCAAAAAGAAATTTTTGAGCAACCAGCTGTTATTGGAGATGCACTTAAATATTTTATAGATACAAAAAAAAAGAGATTACTGACTCCTTCTTTTGCAAAAAAATATAATAGAATAAAAGAAATAAATATTGCTGCTTGCGGGACTTCTTATCACGCATCTTTAATTGGAAAATATTGGCTTGAAAACTATGCTAATATTAAAACTGAAGTAGATATAGCATCAGAATTTAGATATCGAAAAATAATTAATAACAAAAATACTTTGAATGTTTTTTTATCTCAATCTGGAGAAACAGCTGATACTTTAGCAGTGCTTAGATATTTTAATCAAAAGAAAAATAAAACTTTAGGAATTATTAATAGTGCAGAAAGCAGTATTGCTAGAGAATCTAATAATGTTATTCAAACATATGCCGGGCCTGAAATTGGTGTTGCTTCAACAAAAGCATTTACAACTCAATTAGTAGCTTTAGGTGCTCTAACGTTATTTATGGCTAATTTTAATAAATCAATAGCAAGAAATGAGATTAACAAATTATCTAATGCCTTATTAGAAGCACCAGGCCATATTAGCAAAGTTCTTAAAATGGATAATAATTTTCAAAAAATAGCAGCTAGTATAAAAAAAGCAAAAAACGTTTTATATATTGGAAGAGGTACTAATTATCCCGTGGCTCTTGAAGGAGCATTAAAATTAAAAGAAATTTCATATATACATGCGGAAGGATATCCTGCAGGCGAGATAAAACACGGACCAATTGCTTTAGTTGAAAAAGGGGTACCTGTTATAGTTATAGCACCATCAGATCATTTAATTGACAAAACAATTAGTAATGTAGAAGAGGTTTTATCAAGAGGAGCAAAAATAATTTTTATAAGTGATAAAAAAGGAATTAAAAAAATAAATAATAAAAAAATAACAACTATATGTTTACCAGAATCTCATGAAATAATTTCTCCAATACTTTATTCCATACCTGTTCAATTAATTGCTTACCATACGGCAGTTCTTAAAGGAACAGATGTTGATCAACCTAGAAATCTTGCTAAATCAGTCACCGTGGAATAGTTTTGATTTCTAGGTTGGTTCTTTGTAAAATGGAATTCTGATAGACTTTTATAAAGATAATGGTAGCAACAACTAAAGATAAAAAGAAATACAAAACCATACAAAAAAAAGTAGACAAAACTGTGGAGTCGCCATGTACCAATGTTTGTAAGTATGATACAAAAGAAGAATTTTGCATTGGATGTTACAGAACTAAACAGGAATTACAAGATTGGTGGATTATGACTCGAGAACAAAAGTTAGAAACATTAGA